>JBFKXW010000088.1:0-8692 GCA_041637915.1 Pseudomonadales bacterium
GACCGGTCACCGGCGCGCGGCTCAGTTGGCGAGTATGGGCTTTATGTAGGAGATCGGCGCCTGCTCTGCATCGTCAAACGTGACCACCTCCCAGCACTCCTCCTGCTTGATCAGCTCACGCAACAGCATGTTGTTCAGTGCATGACCTGACTTGAACCCCTTGAATTCGCCAATCAGGCTGTTGCCCAGCAGGTAAAGGTCACCAATCGCGTCCAGAATCTTGTGCTTCACGAACTCGTCTTCGTACCGCAGGCCGTCCTCGTTCAGGATCCGGTACTCATCCACGACGATTGCGTTATCGACGCTCCCGCCCAATGCCAGGTTCTGTGAGCGCAGGTATTCGATCTCATGCATGAAACCGAAAGTCCGCGCGCGAGACACCTCCTTGACGAACGAAGTGCTCGAAAAGTCCACCGAGGCATCCTGTGTTCGTCCTTCGAAAACCGGGTGATCAAATTCGATGCGGAAGGACACCTTGAAACCGTCGAAGGGCTCAAAGCGGGCGACCTTGTCGCCGTCACGTACCTCAACCGGCTTGCGAATCCGGATGAACTTCTTGTGCGCGTTCTGCTCCTCGATTCCGGCGGACTGGATCAGAAAAACGAAGGGGCCCGCACTGCCATCCATGATGGGCACTTCGGGTGCGCTGACATCAATGAATGCATTGTCGATACCCAGCCCTGCCATTGCGGACAGCAGGTGCTCCACCGTGGATACCCGCACATCCCCCTTGACCAGTGCCGTGGACAGTGTGGTATCCCCGACGTTTTCGGCCCGAGCCGGAATTTCCGCGATCGGATCAAGGTCGGTTCTGCAAAAGACGATCCCGCAATCGATCGGCGCCGGGCGAAGCGTCAGGTAGACCTTTTCGCCAGTATGCAGGCCGACGCCGGTCGCCCGGATCACATTTTTTAACGTTCTTTGTTTTATCATGCCGTTTTCTCGCTTATGCGGCACTACGCCCCTCTCCTGGACGCAGTGCCGACTCAACCGGACCGGATAATATCATAAATATAGCAAGTCATAACCCAACCGGGTCATTTCTTGATCAATCAGCCTGGCGCCGCAAAAAGGCCGGGATATCAAGGTAGTCCACATCATCGCTACCAACCGCCTTGGCCAGTTGCTCACGATCATACCCCTCCTGCATGTCGCGACGCATGATGGCCGGGCGGTCCAGCTTGCCGTAATCCACCGTGCCATCCGGGCGAGTGGTGTTATCGACCACCTTCCGCGGGACGTCGATCCGCTCCTGTCCGAGGCCCGTGGCCACCACCGTGACCTTCACGTCGTCACCCATTGACTCGTCCACAACCCAGCCAACAATGTTCAGCGCATTTTCGTCCGCAAACTCGTTGATTGTTTCGCCGACTTCGTTGAACTCGCCCAGGGTCAGCCCCGGACCACTCGTGATGTTCACCAGAATGCCACGCGCCCCCTTGAGGTCGACATCCTCCAGCAGTGGACTGCGAACGGCCGCTTCGGCCGCTTCCCGCGCCCGGTACTCGCCATTTCCCGTCGCCGTGCCCATCATGGCCTTGCCCATCTCGCGCATGACCGTCTTCACATCCGCGAAATCCGCGTTGATACGACCGGGCCGCATGATCAGATCCGCAATGCCCTGTACCGCGCCGCGCAATACCTCGTCCGCCGCATCAAAGGCTTCTTCCAGCATGGAATCCGGCCCCAGCACCTTCAGCAACTTGTCGTTCGGTATCACAATCAGCGAATCGACATTGGCTTCGAGTTCCTGAATACCGGTCTCCGCGACTTTCATGCGCTTACGCTGTTCAAACGGGAACGGTTTGGTCACAACCGCGACAGTCAGGATGCCCATGCTCTTGGCGATCTCGGCAATCACCGGCGCCGCACCCGTCCCCGTACCGCCGCCCATGCCGGCGGTAATGAACACCATGTCGGCGCCTTCCAGTACCTCGGAGATGCGCTCGCGATCCTCCATCGCCGCCTGTCTGCCGACTTCCGGATCCGCACCTGCACCCAGCCCCTTGGTTGCCGTGCGGCCCAGCTGCAGGCAGGTACGATTGCCCTGATTCCGCAACACCTGGGCATCTGTGTTGGCGCAGATAAAGTCAACGCCCTCCACCTGCGTTGCGATCATGTGCGAAACGGCGTTGCCGCCACCGCCCCCGACACCGAATACCTTGATGACTGCGTCCTGTGCCTCGTCCTCGAGTAATTCGAACGTCATTTCCCTGCTCCTCCTTGTGATGGATCGTCAATCAGTAAATCAGCCGGCTCAGAAGTTCTGCTGGAACCACTGTTGTACCCGGGTGAATATGCCCCCGAAACCTGGCGCACCCACGGGATGAAATGCGCCACGCTCCTCTTCGATCTGCTTGCCATATAGCAGCAGCCCCACGCCAGTGGCGTAAATCGGGTTGCGGACCACGTCCGCCAGCCCTTCCACGTTCTCCGGCACGCCCAAACGTACCGGCATATGGAAAATTTCCTCGGCCAGTTCGATCACGCCCTCCAGCTTCGAGGTTCCGCCTGTCAGCACGATGCCACCCGCTGAAACCAGTTCTTCGAAACCGGATCGGCGCAGGTTTTCCTGTACCAGGCTGAATAACTCCTCGTAACGGGGCCGGATCACTTCCGCCAGCACCTGGCGCGACAGTTCGCGCGGCGGGCGGTCACCGACACCGGGTACCTTGATCATCTGCTCTTCCACACCGGCCGGGACCGACGCACAGCCGTATTTGATCTTGATTTCCTCGGCGCACTGCCGGGGCGTGCGCAATGCCAGGGCGATGTCCCCGGTGACCTGATCACCGGCAATCGGAATGATTCCGGTGTGGCGGATGGAGCCGTCGTGGAACACAGAGATATCCGTGGTGCCTCCACCGATATCCACCAGGCAGACACCGAGTTCTTTTTCGTCTTCCATCAGTACCGCATGACTGGACGCCAGCGGCTCCAGAATGATTTCCTCAACATCCAGACCGCATTTGCGCACGCATTTCTCGATATTCTGCGCGGCATTCACGGCACCGGTAACCACGTGCACGCGGGCCTCCAGGCGTACGCCACACATGCCAATCGGCTCGCGGATACCTTCCTGCGAGTCGATCAGATATTCCTGCGGCAACACGTGCAGTACTTTCTGGTCTGCCGGTATGGCAACCGCCCGCGCCGAATCGATCACTCTTTCCAGGTCGGCACGAACCACCTCCCGGTCACGGATGGCGACCACGCCGCTGGAGTTCAGGCTTTTGATGTGGTTACCGGCGATCCCCGCATAGACCGAGTGAATCTGGCAACCCGCCATCAACTCCGCCTCCTCCACAGCACGCTGAATCGACTGAACCGTGGATTCGATGTTGACCACAACTCCACGCTTGAGACCACGCGACGGGTGGGAACCAATCCCGATCACCTCGAGCGAACCCTCCGGTGTCACCTCCCCGACGATGGCCACCACCTTGGAGGTGCCGATATCCAGCCCCACCACCAGGTTTCCGCTTCCGTTTTCCGCATGCATTTTCATGTTTTCCTCACCCTCGCTCGTCACCGGCATCCTGCGTGATCCGCACTCAGCCAGCCTGTCTCTCGTTCGTTTCCTCAATCACCTGACCCGGTGCCCAGGTCACCGCAATCCCATTGCTGTAGCGTGTATCCACCACTGCGACCGTATGAATCCTGCCCACCAACTGGCGCCGGTAAAATTCCAGAAATCGTGCAGTCCGCGCCACAGCTTCTCCGCGACCCAGCCGCACGAGCACGCCGTTATCCAGCGTCAGGTCCCACGCACCACGCTGCGAGAGGTGCAGGGCACGAACCCGGAGATTCTCGGCGGCAAGCAGGGGGGCGATACGCTGGTGCATCTCGAGTACGGTTTGCGTGGAGGCTTCCGGCCCCTGCAGCAAAGGCAACTGGGAAAAACTGTCGGTCTGCTCTGCCGCAAACGTCTGGCCGTGTTCATTGAGCAAACGGCCCTCGCCCCAGCGCGCGGTCGGGATCTGTTCCCGGACGCGAACCTGCAGGGAATCCGGCCAGACACGCCGCACATGGACCTGCTGAATCCAGGGCAACTCTTCCAGACCAGCGCGAATGGAATCCAGCGGAACCGCGGAAAAACGGTCCAGACGGTGTTTGGCAATCACAACCCGGATTGCCTCCGGGTCCTGATGGAACAGGTCGGTGAGAATACGCACTTCCCGGATGGGTTGATCCAGGCCATTCCGTACCATCGGCGCGGCCAGCAGCAATCCGGCCAGCACCAGGAAGCCGGCACCGCCCACACCGACCAGCCGCATGCATTTCCGAAGCATTGGCTGCCACGGAGTCAGCATGACTGCGCGGGAAGCGCCATCGCGTCGCGTTGCTTTCCGAACGCGCTGCGGCGCGCGGAGAAGCTGCTGGGAACGGGATTGCCGGATCATGCACCCCCCCCACTGGCGAGGATGCGCAGAATCAGTTCATCGAACGAAATGCCTGCATGGGCTGCTGCCATCGGCACCAGACTGTGGTCGGTAAGACCCGGCACCGTATTCACCTCGAGCAGACGAAATGTACCGTTGGCGTCCCGCATGACATCCACACGTCCCCAGCCCCGGCAACCGAGTGCAGCAAATGCCTCGAGCGCCAGTTCGCCCAGCGCTGCCTCTTCCGCTGCGGACAAGCCACACGGATAAATATACTGCGTGTCGCTGGTGACGTACTTCGCATCGTAATCGTAAAAATCGTGCGGTGTTTCCAGTCGCAGCGTCGGCAGGGCCTGCCCGGCGAGCAGCCCAACCGTATATTCGGCGCCGTGCACGAACGCCTCTGCCAGCACCAGCGAGTCGTACTGCGCCGCGACCCGCCAGGCCTCCTCCAGCTGACCGGCATCCTCGACTCGGGACATCCCGATGCTGGATCCCTCGTGGACTGGCTTGATAAAGAGCGGGTAACCCAGTTGCTGTGCGGTCGCGCGCCAGTCAGCGTTACGCTGGAGCAACGCGCCAGCAGGTACTGGCAGACCCTGCGCCTGCCAAACCAGTTTGCTCCGCCACTTGTCCATCGCCAGCGCGGATCCGAGCACGCCACTACCGGTGTAGGACACGCCCATCGTCTCCAGAAAACCCTGCATGGAGCCGTCTTCACCACCCCGACCATGCAACGCAATGAAGACAGACTGCGCCTCGCTGCGATACAGCGAGTCTGGAAAATCACCCGCGGTATCAATCAGTACGCTGTCTACCCGCTGGCGCGCAAGCGCATCCTGCACCGCCCCACCGCTTCGCAAAGAAATCTCGCGCTCGGCAGAATCACCACCGCACAGGACAGCGACCCGACCCAGCCCGGCGACAACGGATGCAAGCTCCGATTGCATCACTGCGTGTTCCCAACCGGCTTATCGAAACCCTGGCTGGAGAGATCACCGGCAAGCGTGCCAATGTCACCGGCACCCTGCGTGATCAGAATGTCGCCCGGCTCCAGCACTGCAAGCAGCACGTCGCGCACTTCCTCTGTGGACTTCACAAAAATCGGCTCCACCTGCCCGCGACTGCGAATACTGCGTGCCAGACTGCGGCCATCGGCTCCCTTGATCTTCTTTTCACCGGCGGGGTAGACGTCCAGCAGCACCAGGCGGTCAACCTGCGAGAGGGTATGCACAAAGTCTTCATAACAGTCCCGGGTGCGCGAGTACCGGTGCGGCTGAAACACCATGACCAGACGCCGCGAGGGCCAGCCACTTCGGATGGCATCGACGATCGCCTGTACTTCGCGCGGGTGGTGCCCGTAGTCATCAACAAAAAGGATCTTTCCGTTCCCGACCGGAAACTCGCCATAGCTCTGGAACCGCCGCCCGACCCCGCGGAATTCCTCGATGCCGGAGACAATCGCCGCGCCGCTCATTCCCTCGTCCGTGGTGACAGCGATAACCGCAAGTGCATTCAGCACGTTGTGCAGCCCGGGCATGTTCAACGAAACGTCCAGGGGTTCCTGCCCGTCCGGACGCAGCACGCGAAACCGTGAGCGCATGCCTTCCTGGCGAATCTCCACGGCCCGGTAATCAGCATGCTCACCGAAGCCATAGGTCAAAACCTGGCGACCGACATCCGGCAGGATTTCACGGACCACCGTATCATCGATACAAACAACGGCCAAACCTTAAAACGGCAGGTTGTGAAGAAAATCGACGAATGTCTTCTTGAGCCGGCCGAAATCGTTCTCATAAGTCGACATGTGGTCTGCGTCGATATTCGTCAGAATCGAGGTCAGCGGTTGCAGGTGCAGGAACGACGCATCGCTCTCGTCCGCCTCGGCAACGAAGTACCGACCGCTGCCCAACTTGGCATTGCTGCCGGCACTGTTCAGCAGCCCACCAATGACGAAGGTCGGGTCCAATCCGCCGTGTGCCAGTACTGATGCCAGCAGGCTGGTGGTCGTGGTCTTGCCATGCGTACCGGCGACAGCAATGCCATGCCGGTAACGCATCAATTCAGCCAGCATCTCGGCCCGGGGTACAACTGGAAGAAGCTTTTCCCGGGCGATGACGATTTCCGGGTTGTGTTCGTCAATCGCACTGGATACCACCACGACATCAGCGCCTGCTGCATTCTCGGCGGCGTGTCCGATAAACACCTCCGCACCGAGACCACGCAGGCGTTGTGTCGTGCTGCCCTCACGAAGGTCTGAACCAGATACCTGATAGCCCTGATTCAAAAGCACTTCGGCAATACCGGACATCCCGGCACCACCAATCCCGATGAAATGAATGCGGCGGATTCTGCGCATGCCGGCTCCGCTCCTTCCCTGCGGACGAACCTCAGCCATAGGCCACCTCCAGGCAGATTGCCGCAACCTGCTCCGTTGCATCTGCAATGGAGCGCCCCCGCGCAGCGCGCGCCATGGCGAGCAGACGATCCGGATCCTTCAGCAAGGCCTGCAATTGTTTCGCCAGCGATGCCGGCGTCAGTTCGGACTGCTGGATCAACAATGCGCCTCCCACATCCGCGAGGAAGCGTGCATTGCCGGTCTGATGGTCGTCCACGGCGTGCGGAAATGGCACAAAAATCGCCCCGGTGCCGGTTACGCTCAGTTCTGACACGGTCATCGCGCCTGCCCGACAAAGCACCAGGTCTGCCCAGGCATAGGCCGACTCCATGCTGTCGATGAAGGGCACGACCTTCGCCTCGACACCCGCCGTTTCATAAGCCTTGCGCGTGGCTTCGATGTGGCGCTTGCCACTTTGATGCCAGATTTCCGGCCGGTCGGAGGCATCCAGCAGAGCGAGTGCTGCAGGTACGATTTCGTTGATCGCCACGGCGCCCAGGCTGCCGCCCAGCACCAGAAACCGTGGTGCACCCTCGTGCTGCAGGATGCGCTGGTCCGGCAGCGGCAGTGCACGCAGTTCCGAGCGCACCGGATTTCCCACGCGCCGCACCCGTTTCAGTGTGCCAAACGCGCCCTCAAAGGCCTCCAGAACGCGCGTGGCAATGACCGCCAGCAGCCGGTTGGTCATCCCGGCGACGGAATTCTGTTCGTGAATCACCAACGGCGCACGCCCCAGCCAGGCAGCCACACCCCCCGGACCCGCCGCGAATCCACCCATGCCCAGCACGACGTGGGGCGACAGTTCCCGCATCACACGCATTGCCTGCAGCACGGCACGGAGAATCTGCAGAGGCGCGCCCAACAGTGTTTTCAGCCCCTTGCCGCGCACGCCCGCCACCTGGATGTAATGAATGGGAATCCCGGCGGCTGGAATCACGTCCGCCTCGATGCCTTGCCGGGTACCCAGCCAGTGCACTTCATGCCCGGCATCCCGCAAAGCACGCGCGACCGCCAGTGCCGGAAACACGTGGCCGCCGGTCCCACCTGCCATGATCAGCACGGTTCTTGGTTCCTGTCTGTGTTCGACACCGTTCACGTTCCCTTCTTCCCGCCAGCCAGCTTGCTTCCGGCCAGATCCATCCGATTCTCGTATTCAACCCGCAACAACAGCCCGGCAGCCATCAGGCTGATGACCAGGCTGCTTCCGCCAAAACTCAGCAGCGGCAAGGTCAGCCCCTTCGTCGGGAGCAGCCCCGTATTTACCCCAATGTTGGTGAAGGCCTGGGCGGCAAAACACAGCGCAATGCCGTAGCAGAGGCTGGCGCGAAACACGTTCCCGATTCTTTCAGACTGCCTGCCAAGCAACAGACCTCGACTGACCAGCAGCGCATACAGCAGGATGACAGTCACCGCCCCCAGCAAGCCGGTCTCTTCGGCCAGAATGGCGAACACAAAATCCGTATGCGCCTCCGGCAGGTAAAATAGTTTCTGAATGCTGTTACCCAAACCCACGCCGGTCCACTCTCCGCGCCCGAATGCGATCAGTGCCTGCGTCAACTGATAGCCAGAGTTGAATGGATCCGCCCAGGGATCCGTGAACGTGGTGATCCGCGCAAGACGATACGGCTGCGACACCGCCAGTCCTGCGACGCAGGCAAGGGTGCCGGTCAGCAGGGCAATAAAAGGAAGCAGGCGGGCACCCGCCAGGAAGATCATGCCGAGCACGGCAGATACGAGCACCACCGCAGCGCCAAAATCCGGTTCCAGCAAGAGCAGGAACACCAGCATGCCAAGCACCATCATCGGCTTCAGCAGGCCGGCCCACTCGTTACGCACACAATCGCCCTGACGCACGAGATAGCCGGCCATGTAGATGATGACGCACATTCTGGCGAGTTCGGATGCCTGC
>JBFKXW010000089.1:0-8679 GCA_041637915.1 Pseudomonadales bacterium
ATTTCGATTCTACGAACGGCGGGACCGAATTTGATTATTACGCGGGCTTCGGTGGCGAACTCAGTGAAGGCCTTGGCTACGACATTGGTATCCTCTACTACGATTATCCGCAAGCTTCTGACAACGGCGCACAACTCAACTTTGTTGAGTATTACGGCAGCCTGAGTTTCGCAGGGTTTTCACTGGGTTACGCATATTCGCCAGACTTCTTTGGAAGCGTCGGTGCTGCCAGCTACTACACCCTTGATTATGGCACTGAAATAAGTGGCGTGGGCGTAGCTCTCCACTACGGCTACCAGGACGGCTCGGCTGATGGATTTATCACCGGCAACACGGACACTCGTCCCTACTACCAGGAGTGGAGCTTTGGTGTTTCCAAGGACTGGGCCGGCGTAAGTCTGGGTCTGACGTACCACGATACCGATCTGAGCAACACAGAGTGCGTGAACTTCTCGGGTCAAGCCGATGGTGGCGTCTGTGACAGCCGTGTGGTCTTCACGGTATCGAAGAGCCTTTAACCTAACCCGCCGTCCCCGGTGCTGATCCGGGGACGGCAATAACCAACCTCAGGGAGAACCCTATGAAATTGATCAGCGCAGTCATCAAGCCGTTCAAGCTCGACGATGTGCGCGAAGCTCTTTCCGAAATCGGGGTGCAAGGCATCACCGTAACGGAAGTGAAGGGCTTCGGCCGTCAGAAGGGCCATACGGAACTTTATCGCGGGGCAGAGTATGTCGTGGACTTTCTGCCCAAGGTGAAGATCGAAGTCGCCGTGACCGACGACATGCTGGAAGGCGTTGTCGATGCGATCACCCAGTCGGCGAAAACCGACAAGATTGGCGATGGCAAGATCTTCGTAACCAACCTGGAAGAAGCCATCCGGATTCGCACGGGCGAAAAGGGCGGCGACGCGGTGTAACGCCGGGTCTCCAGGACACTAGTATTTTTCGGAGGATTTAGCGTGGAAACCCAAGTAGCTGATGTGGCGGCAACCGTCACCCAAGTCAGCTATGCACTGGATACTTTTTACTTTCTGGTGTGTGGCGCTTTGGTAATGTGGATGGCCGCGGGCTTTGCGATGCTCGAGGCCGGTCTGGTGCGTGCGAAAAACACGGCCGAAATTCTGACCAAGAACGTGGCGCTGTTTGCCATCGCCTGTACGATGTACCTGCTTTGCGGGTACGCGATCATGTACAGCTCTGGCGACAACGGGCTGATCATGCCGGTCTTCGGCACCCTGATCGGAACTGAAAACGAGGTCGGTGATGTGCTCAAGAGTGGCGGGGAAACCTACTACTCGGCCCGTTCGGACTTCTTCTTCCAGGTGGTGTTCGTGGCAACCGCCATGTCCATCGTCTCCGGTGCCGTGGCAGAGCGCATGAAGCTCTGGGCATTCCTGCTGTTTGCCGTCTTCATGACCGGTTTCATCTACCCGATTCAGGGCTTCTGGTCCTGGGGTGGTGGTTACCTGAGCGAGAATGGCTTCTCTGACTTCGCAGGCTCCGGCATCGTGCACATGTGTGGTGCGGCGGCTGCGCTGGCGGGTGTTCTCCTGCTCGGGCCGCGGAAAGGCAAGTACGGCAAGAATGGTGAGATCTTCGCGATTCCGGGTGCCAATCTGCCGCTGGCAGCGCTGGGCACCTTCATCCTGTGGCTCGGCTGGTTCGGCTTCAACGGCGGATCCGAGCTGAAGCTCTCAGACGTTGGTGAGGCCAATGCGGTTGCCCAGGTGTTCGTGAACACGAATGCTGCGGCTGCCGGCGGCGTCATCGCCGCGCTGATCCTGGCCCGTGTGCTCTTCGGCAAGGCGGATCTGACCATGACGCTGAATGGTGCGTTGGCTGGCCTGGTGGCCATCACGGCCGGCCCGCTGGATCCGACGGCTCTGCAGGCCACCCTGATCGGTGCGGTCGGTGGTGCGCTGGTGGTCCTGTCCATTACGCTCCTCGACAAGCTGATGATTGACGACCCGGTCGGCGCCATTTCGGTGCACGGTGTCGTGGGCATCTGGGGTGTGCTGGCGGTGCCGCTGACCACGGCGGATGCCACCTACGGTGCGCAGCTGCTGGGGATCGGCATGATCTTCACCTGGACCTTCTTGGCCAGTCTGGCAGTGTGGTTTGCCATCAAGATGATCCTCGGCATTCGGGTCACCGAAGAAGAGGAATACGAAGGCATGGACGTCGTGGATTGCGGCATGGACGCATACCCGGAATTCACCGGCAAATAAGACTCCCCGGAGTCGGATCGAAAGGGCGCCTGCGGGCGCCCTTTCTTTTGTCTCCTCCGCGTTTACACCGATTGCTGATCGTGGTCTGCGGTATAGTTTCAGAAACCTCTTTTGGATTGCCGATGTTTCGTTTGTACCTGCCTGTGCTCCTGTTGCTGCTGGCCAGCCTGCCGATCGCGGCTGCAGCTGAGGTGTATCAGTGGAAGGACGCCGCCGGCAATACGGTTTTCGGTGACCGGCCGCCGCGTGGACAGACGCGGGACCTGCGCAGAATTCAGGAGGAGCTCCTGCAGTCTCCGGCCGCGGCGGCTGCCGAAGAGGCGGTGTTTCGGGAGCGGGAGCGCCGCCTCCTGAAAGCCATGGCGCGCGACCAGGAGGAGCGTGAACGTCTGCGTGCGGAATCTGCTGGTGCGGAAAAACCCCAGCGTACAGTGCCCACCCGTTGCGACGCAGTGCGCGGCGAACTGGAGGCGCTGTTTGCCAATGCAGCCGGCCCGGGCGCGGAGGAGGCGGAAAGAGAGGTATCGGCCCTGCGCGACTTTCTGACCCGGCAATGTGGTGGTGAGGCCTGATGCCGTTTTTTGAACGGGAGGTGGTGTGGGTGCAGCGCGTGGTGGAACTCCGCGCGCGCGCGCGCGGCTTCCATCTGGTGACGGAGGAGTTGCTGGGTGCATTGCCTGAGGTCGCTGATGTCCAGACCGGGCTGCTGAATCTGCTCCTGCAGCACACTTCGGCCTCCCTGCTCATCACGGAGAACGCGGACCCGGATGTGCGCGGTGATCTGGAGAGGCATTTGCAACAGCTCGCGCCAGAGCATGCGCCCCACTACCGCCATACGCTGGAGGGCCCCGACGACATGCCGGCGCACATCAAGAGCGTGTTGCTGGGATCCTCGCTGACATTGCCAGTGCGCGACGGTGCGCTTGCGCTGGGAACCTGGCAGGGCATTTGTTTGGGTGAGCATCGGGAACACGGCAGCGCCCGCTGCATCATTGCGACTCTGAGCGGCAACGGTTTTTCCACTTAGCTTTCCAGGGTTGGCCGCGCCTGAGCGTGGCACGCGGACCGTTTTCTGCACGTTGAAAAAACTTGCCCGCCCTATGGTGAAAATTCGACCAGTTGTGGCATGCTGGTCTATAACTTTACTCGCGTATGGGTAACCTCGAAGGGGGTGGCTGGTATGGCAGGGAAAGTGAGTTCAGGAACGAACCACGACGGCTTGGATCTGGATCTGCTGAGAAACAGGGACGATCCGGCCGAAGGGCGTACGGTCGCGTCACGGAAACGTCTCCGTGATCGGCTTGCCAGTGATGTGGAGCAGTACCTGTTGCATGGGGGCACTGTGGAAGTGGTGGAAACCGGCGCGAATTCACAGCCGTTGAAGAAGCCACAAACCAATTACGGCGGACGACCGATCTAAGCCGTCGCTGTTTGTTGGTCTGAGACTGCGCTCGCAGCACCGACAATCTGCTGATGCTCTCCGGGGCGATCGGCAGGAGTGCGGCTTTGACCCTATAATTTGCCTTCCAGTTCTTTGAGTCGAGGGCGACGCCCTGCCTTTTCAACCTGCCGAAGTGCGAGCTGCGCTGACTCCGTTTTCCGCGTCCGCATCGATGCCACCGGTTGCCGTCGTGACGGACTGCTGTGCGTTTTATGGCATTGATCTGGAAACGCAGATGCCGGGGGTGCGTCGGCGTAGCGGTTATCTGGACGCAGGCGGGGAACGGATTGCTCTCCATTTGTTCGAACCGGCTGGCCAGATCGCCGGCACCTTGTACATGCTGCATGGTTACTATGATCACGTGGGTCTGTACCGGCACCCGATACGCTGGTGTCTGGAGCGCAACCTGGCCGTGGTCGCTTGGGATCTGCCGGGCCACGGGCTGTCGACCGGGTCACGCGCAGCCATCGATGACTTCCAGCATTATGTAGAGACGGTCGAAGTCGTTCTGGCCGCCACACAGGATCTGCCCGGTCCGCGTCACTGCATGGGGCAAAGCACGGGTGCGGCGGTCCTGATGGAATATCTGCTGGGTCGTCGTTATACCCGCGACAATGCGCCGTTCACCGAGGTGGTGCTGCTGGCGCCCCTGGTGCGGCCAGCCGGTTGGCAGGTTGGACGGTTTGCCTACCACATGCTCAACCGGGTGGTTCGTAGTCTGCCGCGCAAGTTTCTGGAAAATTCCGAGAACCTCAAGTTCGTGCAGTTCCTGCGCGACAGGGATCCGTTACAGCATCGCTTTCTTTCCGTGGAATGGGTGGGCGCGATGCGCAAGTGGATGCTCGCATTCCAGCAGCACCCTGCAACGGACATTTCACCGCTGATCATTCAGGGCAAGAAGGACGGGACAGTGGACTGGCGCTACAACATCAGCGTGCTGCAGGAAAAATTCCGGGATCCGGAAATCGTCTATCTGGAGACCGCCCGCCATCACCTTGTGAATGAGTCGGAGTCGAACCGCGCCGTGCTGTTTGCAAGCCTGGCGCGCAGATTCGCTCTTCCGGACCGCTGAATCAGTACAGGACGCGCGCGCGTATCGTCCCTTCAATATTTTGCAGCTTGCTCAGGGCCAGATCGCTGGAATCCGCTTCCACATCGACCACCACATAGCCGACTTTGTCATTGGTCTGCAGGTACTGCGCTGCGATGTTGATCTGGTTTTCCGAGAACACCTGGTTGATCGCGGTCAGCACGCCTGGCACGTTCTCGTGCACATGCAGCAGGCGGTGGATGCCCGGATGAGCCGGCAGGGCGACTTCCGGGAAGTTTACGGACGTGATGGTGGAGCCGTTGTCGCTGTATTTGACCAGCTTGTCGGCGACTTCCTGGCCGATGTTCTCCTGCGCTTCGACCGTGCTCCCACCCACATGAGGCGTCAGAATGACATTGTCGAAGCGCTGCAGCGGAGATTCGAACGGGTCATCGTTCGAACGAGGCTCCACCGGGAACACATCAATCGCGGCACCCAGCAGGGCGCCTTTCTCGAGGGCGGCGCAGAGCGCATCTATGTCCACTACCGTGCCCCGGGAGGCATTGATCAGCACTGCATTCCGCTTCATGTGCGCAATCTGCTCCGCGCCAATCATGTTGCGTGTGGATGGAGTTTCCGGCACGTGCAAAGAAACCACATCACTCTTGGCGAGCAGTTCTTCCAGGTACATGGTTTGGGTTGCATTGCCGAGCGGCAATTTCGAGACCACATCGTAGAAGAGCACCCGCATGCCGAGGCTTTCGGCCAGCACGCTGAGCTGGGAACCAATGCTTCCATAGCCGATCAGCCCGAGCGTTTTGCCACGAATCTCGTAAGAATCCTTGGCCGACTTCAGCCAGCCGCCACGATGCGCAGAGGCATTCTTCTGCGGAATGCCACGCATCAACAGGATGGCTTCGCCGAGCACCAGTTCCGCCACACTACGGGTGTTGGAGAACGGCGCGTTGAACACAACAATGCCACGCTCGGTGGCGGCCGGCAGATTGACCTGGTTGGTGCCGATACAGAAACAGCCGATCGCGATCAGCTTGGGGGCGTTAGCCAGCACCTCTTCGGTCAACTGGGTCCGCGACCGGATTCCAATGATGTGCGCGCGCTGCAGTTTTTCCCGCAGTTCGGCTTCCGGCAACGCTGTCTTTAGCGCTTCAATCTGGGTGTATCCGGCATCCTGAAAGGTACGTACCGCCGACTCGTGGACGCCTTCCAGCAGCAGTACACGAATTTTTCCCTTGTCGAAAGAAGTCTTGGACATGTCGGTAAATCAGGCAGTTGCGAGCAAGCGCTATGATACCATGTACAGCTGTTACCACAGCCTGATTCCACCGCCAAACAGTCCAGCAATACCCGCCATGAATGCAAACCCACAAGCCTTTTTGGACGCCATGCGCGCGCTTCTTCCGGAGAAGCGGGTGCGCACGGATGCTGACACACTGGCCAGCCACGGCCGGGATTGGACACGCATGTACCAGCCGCAGCCTTCCGTGGTGCTTTTTCCGGAAACCATCGAGCATGTGCAGGGCATCGTCCGGGCAGCGCGCGCGCAGCGCTTCGGGCTGGTGCCCTCTGGGGGGCGCACCGGTCTCTCGGGCGGTGCCGTGGCGCTGAATGGGCAGGCAGTTGTTTCGCTTGACCACATGAACCGGATTCTGGATTTCAATCCGGTGGATCGTTCTGCCCTCTGCCAGGCCGGCGTGGTGACCCAGCAGTTGCAGGAGTTTGCCGCGGAGCACCAGCTTTTTTATCCGGTAGACTTCGCTTCGGCCGGTTCCAGTCAGCTGGGGGGGAACATCGCCACGAATGCCGGCGGCATCAAGGTGATCCGCTACGGTCTTACGCGTGACTGGGTGACCGGGCTGACGGTCGTCACCGGCGCCGGCGAGATCCTGCGACTGAATCGGGGGCTGATCAAGAATGCGACCGGATATGACCTGCGCCACCTGTTCATCGGCTCCGAGGGCACGCTTGGATTTATCGTGGAAGCCGAGATGCGGCTGGCACGCCCGCCGGCGGATCTCAGCGTGCTGGTGTTGGGGGTGCCTGACTTTGCCGCGATGATGCAGGTGCTGGCGGCCTATCAGTCCAAGTTTGACCTGACTGCCTTCGAATTTTTTTCAGACCGGGCGCTGCGTCATGTCGTAGATCATGCCGGTCTCCAGCCACCCTTTGATACCGAGACGGCGTTCTATGCCCTGCTGGAACTCGAGACACCGTATGAGGTGCTCACGGAACAGGCGTTGGAGGTCTTTGAGGCCTGTGTGGAACAGGGGTGGGTGCTGGACGGGGTCATGAGCCAGAACGAAACGCAGGCGGCCGGACTCTGGGCGCTGCGGGAGAATATCTCTGAATCAATCGCCCGGTTCACCCCCTACAAGAATGACCTGTCTGTCCGTGTTTCCCGCGTGCCGGCGTTTCTTCAGGAGGTGGATCAGCTGGTGGCGGCCGAGTATCCGGATTTCGAGCTGATCTGGTTCGGTCACATCGGGGACGGCAACCTGCATCTGAACATCCTCTGTCCGGAGCATCTCGCCAGGGAGGACTTTTTTGCCCGCTGTCATGATGTGTCGCGCCGGGTGATGGAAATCGTCCAGGCACACGGCGGCAGTGTGTCTGCCGAGCATGGTGTCGGCCTGGTGAAGCGTGACTACCTGCACTACACCCGCAGTGCTGAAGAGATTGCCGCGATGCGTGCTCTGAAAGGTGTTTTCGATCCGGACGGCATCCTGAATCCCGGGAAGGTTTTTGACTGAGTTGGCGTATCAACATCGCTGGGTGGGCGGAAAAGCCGTCGGACTGCCTGCGGGCAAGGTGGTTTGTGTCGGCCGGAATTATGCCGATCACGCGCGCGAACTTGGCAATGCCGTGCCCGCTGCCCCCATCTTGTTTTTGAAACCGCGCACTGCACTGGCGGCACTCATCGCTCCGATTGAATTGCCCCGCGATCGTGGCGCCTGTCATTTCGAGACGGAAATTGCCCTGCTGGTGGGGGCGCCTTTGCGGGACGCGACAGCGGATGCGGTGTTGCCCGCGCTGGCAGGTATCGGGTTGGCGCTGGATCTGACGCTGCGTGACCTGCAGAACGAATTGAAGTCTGCCGGGCATCCCTGGGAGCGTGCCAAGGCCTTCGATGGCGCCTGCCCCGTATCTGATTTCCTGCCCACAGGCCGCGTCGCCGGTCGGTGGGAAGAGCTCGCGCTAACGGCAGCAGTCAACGGGGAAATGCGGCAGCAGGGGCAGGTGGGCGATATGCTGTTCCCGATCCCCGAGCTGGTTGCGCACATGAGCAGCTGGTTCACGCTGGAGCCGGGTGACATCGTACTGACCGGAACCCCTGCGGGGGTGGGGCCGCTGGCGCCGGGTGATCAACTGGTTCTTTCGCTGGCCGGGCTGGCAGAGTTTTCTGCTGTGGTTTGCTAATGCGCTGTGGCCCGATGCCTGCTATTTGCCCGCAGGCAGAACCAGCCGGGCCTCGCCGTTTTCCTGGCCCACCAGCAGCCGGTCCGCGCCACGTCGGGCAAACAAGCCGTTGCTGACCACACCGACCAGATTGTTGATTTTTTCTTCCAGTCCGACCGGGTCTGCGATCACCAGATTGTGCACGTCGAGAATGATGTTGCCGTTGTCCGTGACGAACCCCTCCCGGTACACCGGGTCACCGCCCAGTGAGACCAGCGCTCTGCCGACCAGGCTGCGTGCCATGGGAATGACCTCCACGGGCAGCGGAAAATCACCGAGCAATTTCACGAGCTTGCTGTCATCTGCAATGCAGATAAACTCCTCAGCCGCCTCGGCGATGATTTTCTCCCGGGTCAGCGCACCACCACCGCCCTTGATCAGGTGCAGCGCCTCGTTGCTTTCATCGGCACCATCCACGTAATAGCGAATGGGGCCGGCGGCGTTCAGGTCGATTACCGGAATGCCATGCTTCTGCAGGCGAGCGGCACTGGCTTCGGAACTGGA
>JBFKXW010000090.1:0-8623 GCA_041637915.1 Pseudomonadales bacterium
GCCGAGGTCGCCGAGCAACGCGAGGTTGACCGTGTCATAGCTCATCCCGAGTACCTCGGGAACCAGCCAGCCGGTGGCGGAGGTGAGCGCGCCGACCAGCACGAATCGCCAGGGCATGGAAAGCTCCTGGTGCCCGGCGACGGTGCGGACGGTGCGCATGAACAGCACCGCGATCAATCCGATGACGACCCCGATGAAGGCGATGTAGGGCAGTTCCCACTGGCTGCGCATGAGAATCTCCGGCACCAGGAAGACCGGGTCCCCGCCGTAGAAGAACTGGCTGACCACCGCGCCGCTGACGGCCGCCACCATGATCGGCAGGAAGCCGGCGATGGTGTACTCCATCAGGATCACTTCCATGGCGAAGATGACGCCGGCCATGGGGGTATTGAAGGCAGCCGCGATGGCTGCGGCTGTGCCACAGCCCACCAGCGTACGGATGCTGTTGTTGGGCAGTTCCAGCCACTGGCCGACCAGGCTGCCGGAAGCGGCGCCAAGGTGTACAGCAGGTCCTTCCCGGCCAACGGACTGGCCCGAAAAAAGCGCGATTGAATTGCCGACGAACTGCAGCAGTGCGCCGCGGAAGGTCAGGTAACCCTGATGAAAATTCAGTCTCTCCAGGACATGAAGCACGCCCATCCGCCGGTCCGCATCGCTGAGGCGTGAAAACATCAAGGCCAGCACTACGGCGCCGATGATGGGAAACATCGCGCGCAGTTCGGCACTGAGTTCCTCGAAATTCTCCGGGTCACTTCGCGGCAGCAGTTGTTCCAGCGGCGCTTCGATGACAAACCGGAACGCGCAAATGACCAGCCCGGTGAACAGCCCGCACACTGCCGCCAGGGCGGCGATTTGAAAGGGCGCTTCCGAGGTCGCCAGCCGTTGCCGCAGGCTGCTGAGCCGGGCCCGGATCCATTCCAGGGATTTGATGGAAGCCTGCAAGGTTTTCGCCCGCTTTTGCTCGGAAACCGCAGGACTTATTATAAGCGCCCAAAAGCAAAGCAGAATTCGGGATTTTATGGCTTCTATACGGGCGGCAATTGTGGGCGGCACAGGCTATACCGGCGTGGAACTGGTGCGGCTGTTGCTTGGTCATCCGGAGGTGTCCCTGCAGGCAGTCACCTCGCGTGGGGAGGCCGGGATTGCGCTGTCGGCTTTTTTCCCGGGGCTGGCCGGGTTCACGGATCTCGTGTTCAGCGAGCCCGACGTGGGTCAGTTGGCAGAGAATGACGTGGTTTTCTTTGCGACACCCAGCGGTGTGGCCATGCGCATGGCGCCGGCGTTGCTGGAGCGTGGTGTCCGGGTGATCGACCTGTCCGCCGATTTCCGGCTCCGTGATGCCGGGGAATGGGCCCAGTGGTACGGGGAGGAACATGTCTGTCCGGAATGGCTGGGACGCACGGTGTACGGCCTGCCGGAGGTGTACCGGGGCCGCCTGCCCGACGCGCAACTGGTGGCCAACCCGGGCTGCTACCCCACCGCGGTGCAGCTGGGTTTCCTGCCCTTGCTGTCCTCCGGTGTTGTCGCGCTGAGCGATCTGCTCGCAGACGCAAAGTCCGGTGTCAGTGGTGCCGGGCGGAATCAGCGTCAGGACCTTTCGTTCTGCGAGGCGACTGAGAGCGTGCGTGCCTATGGCGCATCTGGTCACCGCCACTGGCCGGAAATCAATCAGGGCTTGCGGGATGCCGCCGGTCGTGCAGATGTGGTGCTTACGTTTGTCCCGCATCTGATGCCGATGATCCGCGGAATCCACGCTACGCTCTATGCGACCTTGCAGAAAACGGATGAAGACGTGCAGGTGCTGTTTGAGCAGTTCTTTTCTGACGAACCTTTTGTCGATGTCATGCCTGCCGGCTCTCACCCGGAGACGCGCAGTGTACGCGGCGCGAACACCTGCCGTATTGCCGTGCACCGTGCCACTGGTTCGGGCCGCGTGGTGGTACTTTCCGTGGTGGATAATCTGGTGAAAGGAGCTGCAGGTCAGGCCGTTCAGAACATGAACTTGATGTTTGGCTGCGCGGAGACCGCGGGTCTGCAGTCGATTCCGCCGACGCCCTGATTTTTTTCATGGCGAAGTACAAGTCCACCGCGCACCATGCCGTGCGGGTTGTGCACTACAACCCGCGGGTGGCCATGCTGCGGCGCCTTGCGATGACGGTTCTGCTGGTATTTGCCGTGCTGGCGGCTGCGGGCGCGGGCTGGTTCATGGCGCAGGACCGGCAATTGGCCATGGTGCGTGAGCGGGCTGGAATGATTGAGACCCTGGAGCGCCAGGAGCAGGAAATCACGGATCTGCGTCAGCAGGTGGCCGTGTTGTCTCGGGGCAACAAGGTCGAGCGTCAGGCCAGCGAGGCGGTTCGGCGCGAGGTGCGGGCACTGAACGAGAAGATGTACGGCCTGGAGAAGGAGATCACCTTCTATCGGAGTATCATGTCGCCAGGCAGTCAGGCCGACATGCTGCGAGTCCAGCGCCTGGAACTGAGCGGTCGACCGGATTCCGAGATGGTGCGCTTCAAGGTGGTGCTGACCCAGGTGACCGAAAAGCGGGAGATGATCAGCGGCTCTGTGGAGATTGAGGTGGTCGGATTGCAGGACGGGGAGACGCGACGCCTGCAGATTGTTGAGATGAGTGGTCCGGAAGACATTCGCTTCCGATTCCGCTATTTTCAGGAACTGGAGGGGGAATTTGTTCTGCCCGCAGGTTTTCAGCCGGAGGCTGTACACGTGACGGCCCGATCCTCCGGGCGCAAGCCGGTTGAGGCGGCGCGCGAGTTCACGTGGTTGGTCCAGGAGGTCGGGGTACATGTTCGGCAAGGATAAGAAAGAGATGGCACATCAGTTCGACACCTTGATTGCGCATGGCGCTGAGCTTGTCGGGGATATCACTTTCAGCGGTGGCCTGCATATTGATGGCCGGATCCGAGGCAATCTGATGGCGGATGATGGCGCGCAGGCCGTCGTGCGGGTCAGCGAGAAGGGTGAGGTGGAAGGCGAAATCCGCGCGCCCCATATCATCATCAACGGCTGTATTCGAGGCGACGTGTACTCCAGCGAGCATCTGGAACTGGCTTCGAAGGCCTCTGTTTCCGGCAACGTCTACTACAACATGATTGAAATGGTCATGGGTGCCGAGGTGAATGGCAGCCTGATGCACAGTGTGCCGGGCGCGGCGCCCGTCAAACCGCAGGCGAATCTATCCAACGCCTCGCTCGTGCCCACGCCGATGCCGGCGCGGGGTGGTGCTGGACCGGCTCCGGCGAGTGGCGCCGTGCCCGGCGGAGGTGCCGTGCCCAGCGGAGGGGCCAGTCGGGCGGCGTCCGTCAAGAAATAACCGCCATCAAGGCGGCACGGGTCGTGCGGCGCGTTGACCGCCTGGTCATGGCCGCCTGATAATTATCCCTATCTGAATCGTATCGAGGTCGACATGTCCGGCCCACAAATGGTCATACCGGAAGCGCTGACGCTCACCGAGAGTGCGGTCCGCAAGGTCCGCGAACTGGTGGCGGAAGAAGGCAATCCGGGCTTGAAACTGCGCGTCTTCGTGACGGGGGGCGGTTGTTCCGGTTTCCAGTACGGATTCACATTCGATGATGAGGTCAGCGAGGACGACACCCGGATCGAGAAAGACGGCGTCGAGGTGCTCGTGGACCCTGTCAGTTATCCCTATCTGGTCGGTTCCGAGGTGGATTACCGCCAGAGCCTGGAAGGCTCACAGTTCCTCGTGAATAATCCTAATGCCTCAACGACGTGCGGTTGTGGCTCCTCCTTCTCGATTTGATGCTCTCCGCCTGAAGCGGAACCCGTTTCGGACCCGGCCACCGTCCGCTCATGGAATGCTGGTGTTGTTGGGTGGTCTGCTGATGCTCGCCGGGTGTGATCAGGATGCCACAGTGGCGGCCCCTTCCCAGCCGGCGGTGTCGGTCACGGCGACGGCGTCGACCCCCTCCGCGCCCTCGATCGACCTGTCCCGGAAGTACATGGCGCATATACAGGAGCATACCGAGGTGGAGTTCCTGTCCATCCTGCGGCGCGCCGAGAAGGTGATCTCAGAGGCGCAGGCCTACCCACAGTTTGAGCCGATCGAATTCGTATTACATGGGCCGGAAGCGGGTTTTTTTGTGCGGTCGAACTATCCCCGATACCAGGAAATCGTCGATCTCGCGGCACGGCTGGATGCCTTTGGCGTGGTGGATATCAAGATCTGCGAGGCGTGGCTATCGATGCGCAATGTGCAGCTGGACGAGCTGCCGGCTTTCGTGGAAACGGTGCCCTATGGCCCTGCAACGACAGAGCGGCTGGAGCGCGAGGGTTATACCTATTTTTGACGGGATCCTGCTCAGGCGGGATAGATGCCCCCCAGGATGACCGAATCGTTCGCGCCCGTGACAGAGGGCAGGTTGCCCGCCTGACGCATCAGCGTACGCTGGGCAAGCCATGCGAACGCGACCGGCTCGACCAGTCCCGGTGGCACCTGCAGCGCTGAGGTGTCGGCGACAGGCACCGGCGCCAATGCTTCAGCCAATTGTTCCATCAGGTGCCCGTTCTCGGCACCGCCACCGCATACATACAGTTCCTCGACCTGCGGGTCCAGTTTGTCCACCTCCTGACGCACGGAGTGCACCGTGAGTTGCAGAAGAGTCGCCTGTACGTCTGCAGGCGCGACTTCCGGATGGTGGGCGAGCTGACTGTCCAGCCAGGCAGCGCTGAAATATTCCGGCCCGGTGCTTTTCGGCGGCGCCATGCTGAAATACGGGTCGGCCAGAAAGCTTTCCAGCAACCCGGCATTGCACTGCCCGCTTTGGGCCCAGGTGCCCCCGGCGTCGAAGGGTTCCCTGCGATGCAGGTAAACCCAGTGATCAAGCAGCCGGTTGGCGGGGCCGGTGTCATAGCCGGTCACGGGCTTCGCGTGGTCTGCCGGCAGATGGGTGATATTGGCAATGCCGCCCAGATTCAGGATGGCCCGGTTCCGGGTTTTGCTGCGGAAGACCGCCGCGTGGAAAGCCGGCGCGAGCGGGGCGCCCTCACCCTGCGCAGCCAGGTCGCGACGCCGAAAGTCCGCCACCGTGGTGATGCCGGTTTGCTGGACAATCCGGTTCGGGTCACCGATCTGCCAAGTGCAGGCGTCCTCCGGCAGGTGTCGAATGGTCTGTCCGTGGCTGCCGATTGCAGCTACCGACCCGGGTGGGGTGTGGGTGTCTGCGAGCAGAGCGACGACGTGGGCGGCGGCCAGTTCTCCCAGTTCCCGGTCCAGGCGCATCACTTCAGCGGCGTCGAGTTGCGGGGCGGAGGCCGCGTCGCGGATACGCCTGCGCAAGGTTTCCGGGTAGGTGATGGAGCGATGCCCCAGGATCTCTGGGCTGGCGTTGTCAAAGCATACCAGTGCGGCGTCGAGGCCGTCTGCGCTGGTTCCGGACATGAGTCCGACGTACAGCCGCGGGCCCGGCGCTTCGGTCATTGTTCGTTCAAAGCGATCGGGTTACTGCGCAGTGATTCAATCTGGTCGACAAGATCGCGGGTGGATGCCATGAAACGTGGCATCTCTTTGCGGGGCACCGGTGTGGACTTTGGCAACTTCACCGTCAGTGGGTTCCGGTGTACCCCATTGACGCGGAACTCGTAATGCAGGTGGGGGCCGGTGGCCAGGCCGCTGCTTCCTACATACGCGACGATCTGACCCTGGCGCACACGGCTGCCGGAGCGAATGCCGCGCTTGAAGCTCTGCACGTGGGCGTACAGGGTGCTGTAGCTTTCGCCATGCTGGATAACCAGGGTTTTCCCGTAACCACCCTTGCGCCCGGCAAACGTCACGCGGCCGTCTCCGGCAGCGCGGATTGGTGTGCCCCGCGGTGCGGCATAGTCCACACCCTTGTGGGCGCGGATGGTATGCAGGATGGGGTGCTTGCGCCGGAGGTTGAAGTGCGAACTGATGCGCGCAAACGCCACCGGTGTGCGCAGAAATGCCTTGCGCATACTTTCTCCGTCTGGCGCGAAATAGTCTGCTTCGCCGTCGGCGACTTCATATCGAACCGCCGTAAACTTCTGCCCCTGATTGGTGAAGTACGCTGCAAGGATATTGCCCTCACCGATGCGTTCGCCGTCCAGAAACCGCTCTTCGTACAACACGCCGAAGTCGTCTCCTTCACGCAGATCCAGGGCGAAATCGATATCCCAGCCGAAGATGCCGGCCATTTCCATGATCTTCCGGTCGGAGAGGCCCGCCTCGCTGGCGTCCAGGAACAGCGAGTTTCTGATCTTGCCGGTCGCGTAGGAGCGCTTCACTTCCGGCTGGCGCTGCTGGTACTCGCTGGTGAGCACGCCATCCTCGCGCTTCAATGTCAGTGACTCCAGGCGGTTGCGGCGGTAGATCAGTTCATCAATGGCGTCTCCGCCGAGCGCCAGTCGCACATCAAGCACTTCGCCGGGACGCAAATTACGCAGCCGATGCGCTTCCTCCCCGGCGCGGGAGGCTTCATGCACAGCCTGTGGGCCCAGGCCCAGCCGTTTAAAAATTGTCGTCAGGCTGTCGCCGGGCAGGACTTTCTCATTTTTCCAGGCTGGGCCTTCCACGGGAGCCGGGTCCACGTTCGGATTCGCCGGTGTGAAGGCGGCGGTTGTCAGTCCGGATGCGGTCGGCGGCAGATCTGTCAGGGAGGCGGGCGTGGTGTCGGGCGCTGGCGCGTGGGTCGGCCCCGTGTCGCGCCGTGGGGCTGTGCGCGCCATCAGCGCTTGTGCGGGGCCGACCTTGATCTCGATCGGCACTTCCACACGATTGGCAGTGGTCTCACTGCCAGGAAAGAGGAGGAGTGGAATCGCGGTCAGTATGGCAACACCGGTGGCGATCAACAGGTGTCCGCGCGGATAATCTGACATGCTTTCGTCCCTGAAAAACATGAGTTTGAATAGCATCATTATAGTGACTTCTCCGCAGATGCCGATAACTAACGGAACTTTAAGGGGCACATTTATCAGCTGACAGGGAATTTTTTCAGTAATCCCGCTTTGAACCGGGTAGCGGATGCTACTATTCGCCCGTTTTCGAGAACCGACCCCGCATACCTGATGGCGCAAGCAAGCATTGAAGAAGCACTGGTGGAAATTCGCCGGGGCGCTGATGAAATCCTGGTTGAGTCAGAGCTTCAGGAGCGACTGAAAACCAGCAAGCCCATGATTATCAAGGCGGGGTTCGATCCCACGGCGCCAGATCTGCACCTGGGGCACACGGTGCTGATCCATAAATTGCGTCAGTTTCAGGAGCTTGGCCACGCGGTGCATTTCCTGATCGGCGACTTTACTGGCAGGATTGGCGATCCGACCGGGAAGAGCCAGACGCGTCCGCCTCTCAGTGAGGAAGATGTGGCGCGCAATGCCGGCACCTATCGTGAGCAGATATTCAGAATCCTGGACCCGGAACGTACCCGGGTGGTGTTTAATTCCGCCTGGCTGAACAAGCTGAGCTCAGCGGATCTGATCCAGCTGGCGGCGCGTCAGACGGTTGCGCGCATGCTGGAGCGGGATGATTTCGGCAAGCGTTACCGGCAGGGACAGGCCATCAGTATCCATGAGTTTCTCTACCCGCTGCTGCAGGGCTACGACTCTGTGGCGATGCAGGCGGATGTGGAGCTGGGAGGGACCGACCAGAAGTTCAATCTCCTGATGGGGCGCGAATTACAGAAGCAATATGGGCAGCGGCCGCAGATTGTATTGACCATGCCGATCCTCGAGGGACTCGACGGTGTTCAGAAAATGAGCAAAAGCCTCGGGAACTACATCGGGATCAGTGAGCCGGCCGGCGAGATGTATGGAAAGATCATGTCGATCTCGGATGATCTGATGTGGCGGTATTATGAACTGTTGAGCGCGCGAAGCCTGCCGGACATTGAAGCATTAAAAGCGGATGCTGCCGGCGGGCGCAACCCGCGTGACATCAAGATGGAACTGGCGGCCGAGATCTGTGCCCGCTTCCATGGGGCGGGCGCGGCGCGCCAGGCCGGTGAGGAATTTGTCAGTCGCTTCCGGCAGGGGCTATTGCCTGAGGAGATGCCCGAGGTGACCCTGGAGGCGCCGGCATCGGGGCTGCCGGTTCCCAATCTGCTCAAGGATGCCGGGCTCGTCGCGAGCACCAGCGAGGCCATGCGCATGATCCGGCAGGGCGCTGTGCGATTTGACGGCGATCGCTTGAGTGATCCAAAGCATGTTGTGGACGCTGACGTTGACGTCGTTGTGCAGGTCGGGAAACGCCGTTTTGCGCGCGTTTCGGTGAAAAAATCGACAAGTGCGTGAGCCGTCTGAAATTCTTTTGAAAATATGTCGATTTGTTGTTGACACCCGGGGGCGCCTGCGTAGAATACGCCTCCTCGTTTGCAGGGGCGCTGCCCCGAACAAACCGCTCTTTAAGATCGTAAGTACAGGAACAATTCTTTGTGGGCACTTGTCGGGTAACTAATACCCGTCAAGGAAACACGTGAATTCATTGAAATTTATAGTGATTCTTTGTCGGATCAAGCTTGGCAGAAAGTCGGGGTTTTCCCTGGCTGGAAGCCGAACACTTCAACTGAAGAGTTTGATCATGGCTCAGATTGAACGCTAGCGGCAGGCCTAACACATGCAAGTCGAGCGGAAACGA
>JBFKXW010000091.1:0-8621 GCA_041637915.1 Pseudomonadales bacterium
ATACACGGCCCGGGCCATGCCGCTTCGTAGGTCAGCCTTCACGCTGACTTGGCCTGGTGGTAGGTCGGCCTTCAGGCTGACCTTTGTAAGGCTGAAGCCTCATCTACGGGGTGATCAGATCGGCGGATTCTTCAGTTCGTCCGGGCAACTCTTGCTGAACATGTCGCACTTCGGTGTCTGCGGGTTCAGTTCCTGGTTCGTCGGGTTGCTCCCCTTCAGCCAGTGTTCGCCCGGTGTCACCCGGAAGGTCGGCCCGGCGGTCACCGTGAAGTCGTCGCCGTCCTCCGGACGGATCGTGGACAGGTACTGCCAGGTGCCGCTGACCTCGGTACCGCTCACCGTCATCAGCATGAAGCCCTTGCGCTTCAGGTCGATGTACTTCATGTGCGGGTTCATGGTGCGGATGCTGTCTTCCACCGTCGCCAGTTCGGCCAGCCCCGGCGAGGTCACCGAGGTCACCACGTATTCCGCCGCAATGCTGCCGCGCCCGCTGAACGGATCGTAGTGCGCCGGGTTGTTCGGGTAACGGGTGATGTCGTTCGCCCATGACGTGTGGATGTCACCGGTCAGCACCACCACGTTGCCGCTCCGGCCGTTGACGCCCTCGATCGCCGTGTACAGCTGGTCGCGGCTGTATTGCCAGCCATCCCACTGGTCGGTGTTGAAGATCACGCCGCCCTTGGGGATCTGCCCGGGCCGCTGCTCGTTCTCGGACACGTTGCCGTCTTCCGGCGTGCCCAGCACGTGCAGCTGGCCCACCATGATCTGCTGGCCGAGGATCTGCCACCTGGCCGTGCTGCCGGTCAGCGCGCCGTTGGAGCCGTCACCGTACAGCCACGCTTCCTGCGCCTTGCCCAGCAGGCTGCGATCGGGACTGTTGATACCCGCGAAATCGGCCTGGTTGGCCGCCTCGTCGGAATTCCGCAGCAGCCGCGTGTCGAGCAGGATGAGGTCGGCGAGCGGGCCGAAGTTGAACTTGCGGTAGATGCGGTACTTCTCGTCCAGCCGCTTGTCCGGGCGCTCCGGATCGGCTGGGTCCAGCAGCTCGGTGTCGGGCACGTCCTGCAGCAGCTGCGCGTCCTTGCTGGCGGGACGGATCGGCATCCACTCGAAGAAGGCGCGGCGGCCGGCGTTCTTGCGCGCGTACCAGAGCACGCCGCCCTCTTCGTCCCCCTCGGTGCGGTCGCCGTGGTTGTGCGCGTCGCGGCTCCAGGAATTGTCGGCGGTCTCGTGGTCATCCCAGATGTTGATCATCGGGTACAGGGTATGCAGCAGGGCGAGGTCCGCATCCTGCTTGTACTGCGCGTGACGGTCCCGGTAATCCTTCAGCTCGTAGATCTCGTGCTCCGGTTCGGCCGGGCGCGATTCCAGCTGGTTGCCGTACTCGTTGAACCCGTACTCGTAGATGTAGTCGCCGAGGTGGATGAGCACATCGGGTTCGGCCTCCGTGCCGGCGAGGTCGGCAATCGCCTTGTAGGCATTGAACTTGCCGTGCAGGTAGCTCGAACAGGAGACCAGCCCCAGCTTCACCGCCTGCGTGGCGTCCTTGCCGAGGTTCGGCAGGGTGCGCGTGCGGCCGAGCGGGCTGACGTCCACGTTGCCGCCCTGGCCGGCATTGGTGCTGAACACGTACCAGTAGGTGGTGCCGGGTTTCAGACCCGTCACGTCCACCTTCACGCAGTAGTCGCGGTCCGGGCGCGCCTGGGCGGTACCCTCCGCCACCACGGCGCCGAGATCCTTGTCGAGCGCGACCACGTACTGTACGGGCACGGTGCGCCGTTCATCGCCCTGCCCCGGCCGGGCCGCCGGGGTGATGCGGGTCCACAGCATGACGGCGGTCTGCGTCGGGTCGCCCGAGGCGATGCCGTGCTGGAAAACCGTGCCGGACTGGTTGTCCGTCCGCGGTCCGGCGACCCCGCTGCGGGCGCCGAGACCGAGTCCTATACTGCCAGCGGCAGCCGCCATGGTTGAGCCACGCAGGAAGCTCCTGCGGCTGACCTTGTTACGAATCATGTGGAATTCCCGTCGTAAGGATTGCGGAACACAGTGAGTATAGTGACCATTCGTTCAACCTTTCACCTATCCATGGATAGGGGTGGCCGGAAATGAGCGATTTCGATCATGGCTCGGCGCAGGCGCTGGGCAGCCTGGCGCGGCAGGAGGATGCCTGCGCGCTGGAAACGCTGGCGGACGGCGGCCTCGTCGCGCTGGTGGCAGACGGCATGGGCGGGGCGCCGGCCGGCGATCTCGCCAGCACTACGGTCGCGGACTGCGCACGGGCGGTTTTCGCCGAAGACTCCTGCCCGGAATCCGCATTCGGGAAGATTCTAGACTGCGCCCGCGACCGCCTTGCCGACCTTGAGCAGGGCGATCCATCCCTCCGGGGGCTGGGCAGTACGCTGATCTGCACCCACCTCGCTCCCTCCCGCGAGCTGCGCTGGCTGAACGTCGGGGACAGCCACCTGTACCTGCTGCGCGGCCGGATGCTGCGACACCTCAGCCGCAGCCACAATCTCGGCGCCGTCCTCGCCGCGCAGGGCGGCGAGACGCAACCGGGGGAATACGCGCTGGAACCGGCGCTGTATTCGCACATCCTGATGAGCGTGGTGAGTGCAAAGACCCCGGACCTGGTCGACCTGCACAGTGAGCCCTATCCCCTGCGGCCCGGCGACCGGCTGTTGCTCGCCTCGGACGGCGTCGACCTGCTGACGCTGGACGAGCTGCGCGACCTGCTTGCCGGCCCGGGCAGCGCGCAGGAAATCGCCGGGGCGCTGATCGCGGAAATCGCCAGCCGCGAGGCGGTGCACCAGGACAACGCCACGGCGGTGGTGATCATCGTTTGAAGGTGGGCCGGCAACGAAAAACCCCCGCCGGAGCGGGGGTTTTCCTTTTCAGGTTGATTGGTGGGTAAGGCTTCCGCCTTACACCTCTTCCCTGTCAGGCAGAAGCCTGGCCCACGGCGCACTGCAGGTCAGAATTCATTCTGACATTCTGCAGGCCAGGACCAGCCTCCTCGTTCCGCGCCGGCCGTTCCCACTCCGGCGGCATGACCAGGTGCTTCAGGCGCAGGGCCAGCGGGCCCGGGGTGAACACGTCCTTCCACATGTCGATGAACTCCGCGAGGTTCAACGTCAGCACGTTGTAGCTGTCCACCTTCTTGACCACACCGAAGTCGACTTCTTCCTGCTCCTCGGCGTAGGTGCCGAACATGCGGTCGAAGATGATCAGCACGCCGCCGTAGTTCCGGTCGATGTACTGCGGGTTGCGGCCGTGGTGCACGCGGTGGTTGCTGGGCGTGTCGAAGATGTACTCGATCACCGGGTGCAGCTTCTTCACCGAATCGGTGTGGATGAAGTACTGGTAGGCCAGGTCACACGCGTAGAGCAGGAAGACGACCGCCGGGTGCACGCCGAGGATCACCAGCGGCATGAAGAACAGCCACCAGCCAGTGATGGAGTACAGCAGGCTCTGACGCATCGCCGTGGTCATGTTCATGTGCTCGCTGGAGTGGTGCACCACGTGGGCGGTCCAGAACCAGCGCACGCGATGGCTGGTCCGGTGGAACCAGTAGTAACAGAACTCCACCGCCACAAAGATCGGCAGGATGTTCCACCAGGTGACCTCGATGGTGAACAGGCGATGCTCCCAGATCCACAGGATCGCGGCACCGCTGACCAGCACGTGCATGATCACCTCGAACAGCTGGTAGGAGCCGCCCAGACCGAGATTGGCGACGATGTCACGGAAGTTGAACTGCTTCAGATCATCGCGCCGGCGCATGACCAGGAACTCGATCGCAAAAGCGATCACGAAAACCGGTGTCAGGCTGATCAGCAGAACCTGCTTCCAATCCGGGTTCTCACCGAAGATCAGGTGGATGTAGGGCATCAGTTCGTTCATGGTGGTTTCCTCGTTACCAGTTCATTTCTGATGCTGGCTATTCTCCCGGCCGGGCACCGAAAAGGATTGCCCGATGCGCATCATTTTTTGACAGATCACGCCAAAGATGCGCCCACACCGTCTGTACGGCAAAACCGTCCACTGAGCCGATCCGCAGCCCACCCCCGTTGAAAACCCGGCTTTTCTTATCTAGCCTGCTAAAAGAGCAAAATTGTTCGCCAAACAGGCAATTTCGGCCAGCCAAATGAGGCGTCGCGTATGAGCAGCAGTCAGTTCGGGGAAGGCGGTCGTAACGTGTTGCCCCTGATCGAGGTCACCCTGGTGACCGAGGAACCCCGCCGACGGGAACCGCGCGACCCTTTCGCCACGCTGCCCTGTTTCATCGACGCGGACGGCTGGCATCGCATCGAGGTGTTTCTGGACGATATCGAAAACCCACTGCGACACCCATATGCCGCAGACGTCAACGACTGCGGCGTGCAGGGCCTCTCGGTACAGAGCGAGATGCACCTGAAACGCGGTCAGCAGATTGAGGTGGCGGTCAGCAACTCAGTGCGTCAGGAGGAAGTTGTGCGGGAACGCTTCACGGTGTGCAGCAAGCGTGCAGTCCGCCAGAAAATCCTGCGTTGTGGCATCTCGGCGGAAGCCGAATACACCTTCGGCGTTCTGGTCGAGGAGAGTATGGAGGACGGCCTGTACGAGGAAGTCACGGCACATACCTATGGTCTGAAACTCAATCAGTCGTCCACAAGCCTGCTGTATAAGTCCTACCTCGACAGCGTATTCCTCGCGTTTCTGCGCGAGGAAGCCAACGTCGACATCGACAGCGTACTCACTGCCCTGGCAGCCCTGCCCGACGACTGAACGAATCCACTCGCGGGTCCTGCGGCATTCGCTTCCGGGCTGCATGGTGTACGCTCCCGGACAGGGATCACCACCTGCAGATCAGCCCGTCCATGCAGCCTGCCAGTGACCGCACGACCCGTTCGACAGCCTCCGGATTCGTGGCAACCGCCTACGTGCGACTCCTCTTTGAGTACCTGGCACAGCAGGGGCTGGACCCGGAGCGCGTGCTGGGCGAACCGCTGCCGGAGCCTGTGGACGGCGTGGATCGCTTTCCCCTGCTGCGCTGGCAGCAACTGCTGGAGCAGGCGCAGACCCACCTGCGGGTGCCAGCGCTCGGCCTGCAGGTCGGATCGATCGTGCGCCCGGCCCATCTGGGCGTGCTGGGATATGTCACCACCCATTGCGCGAATCTCGGCGAAGCCATGCAACGGCTGGAACGGTTCGAGCGGCTCATCTACGAGGTGAACCCGGCCGAGATCACGCTGGAGTGCGACCAGCTGGTGCTGGCCTGGTCTCAGGAGCGCGGGCGGCCCGGTCAACTGGTGGATGAAACGGCCATCGCCGTGCTCGTCACCTTCGCGCGGCAATTGGTAGAGGGTGAGATCACATTGCGTGAGGTCACCTTCATCAACCCGGAACCCGCAGACACCCGGCCGTACGCAGATTTTTTCGGCTGTCCGGTCCGGTTTGCACAGGCCACCACCCGGGTGGCCCTGCCTGCGCAGTGCCTGACGATGCCCCTGAGGGCACCGGATCCGTCGCTGCGCGCGCTGCTGGACCAGCAGGCAGAAACCCTGCTCGCCCGCCTCCCGCAGGAGGACGCCTTCGAACAGTCACTGCGTCGCGCCATGATGCAGGCAGTGACAGATGGAGAGCCCACGCTGGCGCAGATTGCGCTGGCCCTGCACCGCTCCCCACGCACCCTGCAACGACAACTGGCTGAGCGGCAGGCAAGTTTCCAGGAATACCTCGATGACACCCGCCGCCGGATGGCGGAGAACTACCTGCGGGATGAGCGGCTCACCCTTACTGAAATCGCCCACCTGCTGGGCTACGCCGAGCAAAGCGCGCTGAACCGTGCCTTCAAACGCTGGACCGGGGAGACACCCCGCAGGTTCCGGAAATCCCTCCTGGACCTGTAGATACCATCGGCACACAGACCGTGGGAGCGGCGCCAGCCGCAAGCGGATTTCAGCCACGCAGACGTCGCCGGTTACAGCGAGACCATAGGAGCACCGCCTGCGCCGAACCCGCCAACCCGGACGGAACGTCGAATGAAAATAAAAACCCCGGCAGAAGCCGGGGTAAAGAGGCGCCCTTTCGGGCGCCTTTGCTTGCCACTGCCAGGAGGAAGCTCAATCCCTTGGCGTGTGGTCGCCATGTGACTCAGTTGGGAAGTGATGTCTCCAGCGTGCAGATTTCCGGCATCAGGGATTCCGTAAACTTCTCGGTCGTGAAGTGATCGACCTGAATCGCATCCCAGGTTGCCTCGTCGGCCTCGTGCAGGAGCTGACGCTCCTCCTCGGTGATTACGTTGTGTTTGACCGCCTGCTCGTAAATGAGCGGATTCATCTCCATGCGGATGCCCGGTACGCGGCCGGGTGAAGGCAGCTCGATAAGGCCCTTGCGCATCGCCTTTTTCACCTTCTTCTCCGCTTCGGCCGCAGCGACCACCTTCAGGAAGGCATTCTCCACCCGCCCGACCGGATCCTTCGGATCGGTGCTGCGGAAGGCGTACTGGATCAGCTCCTCGCGACCGTCGCAGGGTTCGAGCATGATGCGGGCGATGTCCTTTTCCAGATAATCATCCGGCTCGTTATACGTGCGACCAATCGGGAAGATGATCAACCGCAGCAGCCAGGCAACCGGGCGCACCGGGAAATTGTTCAGCACGCCATAGATCGCCTCCTGGATCTGGTACAGGCAGTACTCCATCGACCACTCGACGAGATCCTTGTGGTCGTCCATGTAGCCGTCGTCGTGATAGTGCTTCAGGCACGACGTGCCGAGGTACAGGTACGCCAGGCAGTCACCCAGTCGGCCGGACAGTTTCTCACGAGTTTTCAGGGAACCACCCAGGATCGCCAGCGAGAAATCCGACAGCAGCGCAAACTGTGCCGAGAAACGCGCCATGTGCTGGTAGTAGCGACGCGCCATCTTCGGCATGCCCGGTGCACTCGGCGGCCGGTGCAGCAGGCCGCGGGTCAGACCCAGCAGCATGCCGCGGATAATCAGATGCACGTAGCGTCCCATGTGACCGAAGAAGGCGGTGTCGAAATCGATCAGGCCCTGCGCCTGATCCGGGTTCGTGGCGGAATCAATTTCCTTGAACACGTACGGGTGACAGAGCATCGCGCCCTGCCCGTAGATGATCAGCGAGCGGGTCAGGATGTTGGCACCCTCCACCGTAATGGCGATCGGGATCGAAGTGTAGGCATTGGAAATGGCATTCCGTGGCCCGCGCACCACTCCCCGACCAGCGATGATGTCCATGGCGGCGCCGACACACTTCCGCATGTTCTCAGTATTGTGATACTTCAGGATCGCAGAGGGCACAGACGGCTTTTCGCCCAGATCCAGCATGCCGCAGGTGAGTTTGCGCGCGGAATCCATGATGTAGGTGAGCCCGCCGATCTGGGCGAGTTCCTCTTCCACCCCTTCGAACTGGCCGATGGGCACGTTGAACTGCTTGCGCACCCGTGAGAAGCCACCGACGTGCTGCACGCTCATCTTGCCTGCAGCCACCGACAGGGCCGGCAGGGAGACGGAGCGACCCACCGAGAGGCAGTTCATCAGCATCTGCCACCCTTTGCCGGCATAGTCCGGACCACCGATGATGTAGTCCAGCGGCACAAACACGTCTTCGCCCCACGTGGGCCCGTTCATAAAGACCGTGTTCAGCGGCCGGTGGCGCATGCCGGTGTGCACGCCCTTGGTGTCGGTCGGGATCAATGCACAGGTGATACCGAGTTCTTCCTGATCACCGAGCAGGTGATCGGGGTCGTACATCTTGAAGGCCAGGCCCAGCAGGGTGGCGACCGGGGACAGCGTAATCCAGCGCTTGTTCCAGGTCAGGCGCAAGCCCAGCACGGTCTTGCCCTTCCACTTACCCTTGCAGACGATGCCCTTGTCGGGAATCGCGCCCGCGTCGGACCCGGCCAGCGGCGAGGTCAGCGCAAAGCAGGGGATGTGCTCGCCGGTCGCCAGCTTGGGCAGGTATTCATCCTTCTGGTCTTCGGTACCGTAGTGCAGCAGCAACTCGGCCGGCCCGAGCGAGTTCGGCACCATGACCGTCACCGCAGCAGAGATGGAGCGGCTGGCCAGTTTCATCACCACGGTGGAATGCGCATACGCTGAATATTCCAGGCCGCCGTACTTCTTCGGGATGATCATGCCGAAGAAGCCCTTGTCCTTCAGGTACTGCCAGACTTCCGGCGGCAGGTCCTTGTGCTTCTCAATGGCTTCCCAGTCGTTGATCATCTTGCAGACCTCCTCGACCGGGCCATCCATGAAGGCACGTTCCTCCTCGGTGAGGGTTGGCTTGGGGCGGCCGAGCAGCTTCTGCCAGTCCGGCGCGCCGCTGAACAGCTCACCATCCCAGCTCACCGTACCGGCCTCCAGCGCCTCGCGCTCGGTCTGTGACATTTTGGGCAGGGTCGCGCGCACCAGCTTGATAATCCAGCTGGTGAGCAGCGTGCGGCGCAATGGCGTGGGCAGACAAAACAGGGCCAGCACACCGAAGCCGACCCACAGCGTCAGGAGCGCACCGCCCTCGACACCCGTGAATACCGGTGCAGCCAGCAGGAATACACCGAGGACAATCGTCCACAGTGTTCCAGACCAGCCGTTGTAGCCCATGACAAGAATAGCGATGA
>JBFKXW010000092.1:0-8601 GCA_041637915.1 Pseudomonadales bacterium
GCAGCTACGAACTGGGCTGCAACTCCTATATCTCGAAGCCGGTATTGTTTGAAACCCTGGTCGAGCTGATGAACATGCTCGGGGAGTACTGGATTCACACCGTGGAGCATGCCGTAATCCAGAAGGTGATCGACGATCACCTGGAAAGCAGGCATTAACGGCGTTCCCGGCACAGCGCAAGCGCCAACGGCGCTTGCTTGCTATCCTTTCACACACGGATAAACAGCCCGCCCCCTTTTGCAACCAGACAACATGAAGATGAGCATTTTCATTGTCGATGACGACCCGGACGATCAGGAACTGGTCCAGGAGGCGCTTGATATGGCGGGACTGGACTGGGCCTCCCGGACGTTCGGAGACGGGCAGGAACTCCTGGATCATCTGCAGGATGACAACCTGCCGGCCCTGATCCTGCTCGACCTCAACATGCCACGCGTCGACGGCCGTACTGCACTGAAAGTCATCAAGGAGGATGATCGGCTGCGGCATATCCCGATCGTCGTGCTCACGACATCGAGAAACGATGAAGACGTGCATCACTGCTACAAGCTCGGTGCCAACTCCTTCATCACCAAACCGCAGCGCTTTGAGGATTTGCTGAAATTCATCAAGACACTCGGCGAGTACTGGACCGAGGTCGTCCGTCTGCCCAAGCTTTGACACCGGCACGCGGGCCGCGCTAGGCGCCACGATCGGCGGCCGGCACCTGCGCCGGCATGGTTTCCCGCGACGAGGACAGGACACCCTGCAGGCTTTCCAGGCACGCCTGGTAGCCATGTTGCTCGTGCATGCCCTGGCGGAGAAACTGGCGCAGATGCGGCATGCGCTCGATCGCGAAGTCGGTCTCCGCGTCGCTGCCCGGCTGGTATGCACCCACCTGAATGAGATCCCGGGACTGCTCATAGCGGGACCAGATTTGCCGGAAGCGCGTAGCCCATTGCAGGTGGCTTTCGCCCACAATGGCCGGCATCGCCCGACTGATCGAGCCCTCGACATCGATGGCCGGATAATGCCCCTCATCAGCGAGACGGCGGGACAAAACCAGGTGCCCGTCGAGGATGGCGCGCGCAGCATCGCCGACCGGATCCTGCAAATCATCGCCCTCCACCAGCACCGTGTAAAAAGCCGTGATGGAGCCGCCTCCTTCCCGACCATTACCGGCCCGTTCCACCAGTTGCGGAATCATGGCAAACACGGAGGGCGGATAGCCCCGGGTTGCCGGAGGTTCCCCGGCTGCCAGGGCGATTTCCCGCTGCGCCTGTGCATACCGGGTCAGCGAGTCCATCAGCAACAGCACACTCTTGCCCTGGTCCCGATAATGCTCGGCAATCCGTGTTGCCATGCTGGCGGCGCGCAAACGCAGCAGCGGCGACTCATCCGCCGGTGAGGCAACCACCACGGATCGCGCCAGCCCTTCCGGACCGAGGATGTCATCGATGAATTCCTTGACCTCGCGACCCCGCTCCCCAACCAATGCAACGACCGTGACATCCGCTGTGGTGAAGCGGGCCATCATGCCCAACAACACGCTCTTGCCCACGCCACTGCCGGCCATCAGCCCGATGCGTTGCCCACGACCGGTGGTCAGCAAGGCGTTGATCGCGCGCACGCCCACATCCAGCGGCTCGCGAATCGGCGCACGATGCAACGGATTGATCGGCACCGAGCCGACCTCGCCACGTTCCACATCCCCCAACGGACCGGCGTTATCGAGCGGTACCCCGCGGGCATCAATCACGCGCCCGAGCAGCTGATCGCCCAGCGGCACGTCGCGCTCGTGGGGCACCGGCAGCACGCGCGCACCGGACCGCATCCCCTCCACGCGGGTGATCGGCATCAGCAGGAGTTTTTCGCCGCTGAAACCGATGACCTCCGCTTCCACCTGCCGGCCGGTATCCAGTTCCACGGCGCAGTGCTGACCGATCGACAGGCGAATGCCCTCAGCCTCCAGCGCCAGACCCACCATGCGCACCACGGTGCCAGCGACCACCGGTTTCGCCTGACCGGGCAGCCGTTGCTGGCGGTCCCGCAAACGTTTTGCGAGCACGGATTCGGTCATGAGTTTGCACCCGTCGCATCATCCGACTCGTCTTCCACGGAATCCGCCTCTGAGGAGGCGTTGTCGGGATTCACGCGCGGGGCCGCCCCGGCCGAATCGGGTTGCGCAGGCGGGTCCGACAAATCTCCGGGGTTGTAGGCGGCGGTCACGAAACCGGAAACCGCCTCGCGGAAGCGCTGCTCCAGCGTGAATTCCGTGCTGCTGGTGCCGCGTTCCGCGCGCACACCGCCACGGGTCATTTGTGGTTCGCTGATCAGTTCACAGTTCTTGTGCCAGGCCGCATCGTCGGACTCAATCAGCGCGAGGTCATCCGGGTGCAGGAACAAACGCAGCGTCCCGCTGGCACCGGCCAGCGCATCCACCACCTGTCGGGCGATCCCGCGAATCAGGTCCGGCTGAGCCTGCAATTCGGCCAGGATCACACTGCGGGCAATTTCCGTGGCACTGACCGCGAGCGCATCCTCCAGGTCATCACCGCCAGCTGCCAGCGGTTGCGCAAGCGCGCGGATGGCGGCACGCAGGGATTCTGCCTGCGTTTCCATTTCGCCGGCACCATCCTCCCGACCCTTTTCATGTCCTTCCCGGTACCCGGCTTCGCGCCCCTCGGCAAAGCCCTCCTGCCGGGCCTCCTCGCGGATGGCCTCCAGCTCCTCCAGGGACAGCGGCTGTACCTCGACTTCCTCTTCACTGACCACCGGCACACGGCCGCCACGGGAAACGACATGCTCGGACTGCATGGCCGGCAATTCCCATCGCTCCCATGCGCTCTTTTCCCCGGGTCGGAGATAGGAACCTTCCGAACGGGTTTCTTCCGCACCGCCCTTTTCGGCCGGTTCTGCCGTCCTGGCGGCTTCCGGCGCGTTCGGCGCTTCCGGCTGTTCCTCTGCGGGAGTGTCTGACTCAGCCATTGCGAAGGACCTGACCGGCCGGTCAGATCATCTCCTCGCCGCCCTTGCCACCGAGCATGATCTCGCCGGCATCCGCCATGCGACGCGCAATGGCGAGGATTTCTTTCTGTGCCCCTTCCACATCGCTGACCTTGACCGGGCCCTTGGCCTCGAGATCGTCGCGGAGCAGTTCGGCAGCGCGCTTGGACATGTTGCCGAAGATCTTTTCCTTGATGCCCTCGTCCGCTCCCTTGAGGGCCAGTACCAGGGTTTCCGAGGAGATTTCCCGCATGAGCGCCTGGATGCCCCGGTCGTCGACTTCCGACAGGTTGTCAAACACAAACATGAGGTCCTCGATCTTGGTGGCGAGGTCCTCGTCCACTTCCTTGATCTGTTCCATCAACGGCCCCTCGATGGACGTATCGAGGAAGTTCATGATGTCGGCAGCACGTTTTACGCCACCAATCGCCGCAGACTTCGCACCCGCCTTCCCGGAGAACTGCTTCTCTAGGATCTTGTTCAGTTCCGCCAGCGCGTCTGGCTGGACGGATTCCAGGCGCGCCACCCGCATCAGCAGGTCCATGCGCACATTCTCCGGGAGATTGCCGAGCACTTCGGCAGACTGGTCGGGATCCAGGTAGGAAATCACGATGGCCTGAATCTGCGGGTGTTCGTGCCGGACCACCTCCGCCACGGCGCGACCGTCCATCCACTTCAGCGTATCCAGTCCCTGGGTATTTCCACCGAGCAGGATGCGGTCGATCATGCCGCCGGCCTTGTCTTCCCCCAGCGCCTGATTGAGCATGTTGCGGATGTATTTATCGGTGCCAACGCCCAGACCGGTGAGGTCACCGACCAGCTCGACGAAATTCTGGAACACGGTTTCCACCTGTTCACGCGTCACGTTGTGCAGCGTGGCCATGGCGGCCCCGACCCGCTGAACTTCCTTGGGGCCCAGGTGCTTGAGCACCTCGGCGGCCTCGTTTTCCCCGAGCGACATCAGCAGGATGGCAGCCTGCTCAAGCTGCGTCAGGTTCTGTGCGGGTAGATTGTCATTCATCGGCATTGATCATCTGCTTCACGACTTGCGCAACCCGGCCGGGGTTCTCCGCGACCAGGCCTTTCACGGCATTCAGGTGACTCTGGTAGCCCTCTTCCGCACTGGGCAGGGCGATCTGTTCACTGCCGCTCAGTGTAACGCCATCTGCGTCCATTCCGCCTCCGGCACCACCCGCGCCACCGGCTCCGCCCCGGCCGCCTGCACCACCACGGCCACCAGCCTCTCCGCCCGCACCGCCGGCCCCACCGCCTGCGTAGGCATAGTCACCCTCGCCGCCCTCCATGACAGGCGTGCCCACCAGCGCAAGGTTCTTCATTAATGGGCGCAGGACCACAAAGACCAGCAGGATGACAAACAGTGCACCCAGCAGCTGCTTCATCACGCTCCAGAACCAGGGCTGCTCCCAGATCGGGGTCGGCGGCAGTTCGGGCTGCGCCTGCGGTACCGCGAAGGCGGAGTTGATCACGTTGACGCTGTCACCGCGGGAGGCATCAAACCCGACCGCGTCCTTGACCAGCGCCGTGATGCGCGCCATTTCCTCCGGCGTCCAGGCACGACGCTCTGACCCTTCCGCCCCACTGTCGAGGAGGTTGTCCAGCACCACCGCGACGCTCAGGCGACGCAGCCGTCCACTGTCATGCCGGGTGTGGCTGATGGTCCGGTCCAGTTCGTAGTTGCGGGTCACCTGATTGCGACTGCTGCCGTTCGCCCCTCCCGCGCCGCCGCCGGCCGCTCCTGCACCTGTCGCCACCTCCGGCGCCGTCGCAGCGCCCGGCGGCTGATTGGACAGCGCACCGGGAATGCCACCGGCCAGCGTACCCCCGGCCCGTTGCTCCCCGATGGTCTGTTCACTGCGCAGTGCGGGCAGGTCCGGGTTGTACTGCTCCGCAGTCTGCTCGACCACGGTGAAGTCGATATCGGCAGTCACTTCTGCCTTGTAGTGGCCCACCCCGATGATCGGCTCCAGCACACTGCTGACACGCTGGGTCAGCACATCTTCGTACTGGCGGGTGAAATCGAACTGCTTCGCCGCCATGAGAATGTCCCGGTTCTTCTCGTGGTCAGACAACAGGCGCCCTTCCTGATCCACCACCGTCACACCTTCGCGTTCCAACTCCGGAATGCTGTTGGCGACGAGATTCACGATACCGGCAATCTGGCGCGGGTCCAGCACCGCACCGGAATACATTTCCAGCACGACCGAAGCCGTTGGTTTGCGGGCATCGCGGACAAACACGGAGCGACGTGGAATCGCGATGTGCACGCGCGCATTGCGCACGGCCTTCAGGCTGGAGATCGTGCGTGAGAGCTCTCCCTCCAGGCCCCGTCGATAGCGGGCGGCTTCCATGAACTGGCTGGTACCCAGCCCCTGCTCTTTCTCCAGAACTTCCAGGCCGACCACACGATTGAGATTGATGTTCGCAGCCGCCAGCTGCATGCGAATCTGATGAATCTGCTCAGCCGGCACCAGCAGATCGCCGGAGCTGGGATCAATACGGTATTTCACTTGACTCTGGCGCAGCACCTCGACCACCTGTGCTGCGTCATAGGAACTTATGTCCCGCGCCAGCGGCTGATAGTTGGGTTCCTGTGACCAGAGCACGACCGCCAGCCCGATGGCCACGCTGGCGGCCAGACCGATCATCAGGCCGATCTGACGCACGATACCCAGGCTGCTGAACCCGTCCACCACCGGGGAGGTGGGTACTGCCGGCAGGTTTCCTGCGTCGGCCTCTGCTGCTTCTGCCATCTCTCTTGCTCCCAAGCCCTATCGTTGTGCCGTCAGATCGGCATCTTCATGATGTCTTCGTACGCGGTGACCAACTTGTTGCGCACTTCCGTCATGGCTGTGAACGCCACACTCGATTTCTGCATTGCGATCATGACTTCCGGCAACGTGGTACCGGGATCGCCCATTTCGAAACGGCGCTGCAAATCACCGGACGTTTTCTGCAGGTCGTTGACCGAATTCACCGCATTCTCGAGCAGGTTGCCAAAGCTCGGCGCGCCCGTCGGCTGCGTCGACTGGATACCCGGCAATGGGGTGCCCTGGATGCCCGGCAACGGTGTGCCTTCCTTCATTTGCTGCATGTCGGCTTTCATGGACCGCATCTGCTGCAGCACCTGATTGACGTCTGCCCTTCCAATTTCCATGTGCATATCCTCCGTAAAGAATCCGACGGCCTGGTTCAGGCAGTCTGCAGGGCTGAATCAATATCCAGACCCTCTTCGCGGAACCGTTGAATCTTGTAACGCAGCGTGCGCGGGCTCAGGCCCAGCCGTTCTGCCGCCTGCTTTCTGCTGCCGTGTTCACCGCGAATGGCATCCACGATGAGACTGAACTCGCGATCGCGCAGATTGCTTTCCAGCGCATGGCCGGGCGTCACAGTGGGCTGCACGCTGTCCGCCATGGACGCCTGCTCAATACGCAGGTGCTCCGGTTCGATCACGCTGCCGCCGGACAGGATCAGTGAACGCTGCAGTGCGTTGTCGAGTTCGCGCACATTGCCCGGCCATTCATGGCTCAGCAGCGATTCCTCCGCCATCGGCGAGAACTCCGGCACCGGCAGGCCCATCTTCCCGGCATGCAAATGCAGCAAGCGTCGCGCCAGCGGCAGGATGTCTGCCGGGCGCTCGCGCAGGGGCTGCCAGGCCAGTGGAAACACGCTGAGCCGATAGTAAAGGTCTTCGCGAAAGTTGCCGTCCTGCACTTCGATGCGCAGATCGCGGTTGGTGGTGGCGATCACGCGCACGTCCACGGCCACCGGCTTGCGCGCGCCGACGCGTTCGACCTCGCGCTCCTGCAACACGCGCAAGAGCTTCGCCTGCAGACCGATGTCCATCTCGGAGATTTCATCCAGCAGCAGCGTGCCGCCATCGGCCAGTTCGAATTTTCCGGGCGCACTGTTATAGGCACCGGTGTAGGCCCCTTTCTCGTGACCGAACAGGGTGGCCTCCAGCATATTTTCCGGAATCGCAGCGCAATTGATGGCCACGAAGGGACCGCCCGCCCGCGGGGAACAATCGTGGATATAGCGTGCCAGCACCTCCTTGCCGGTGCCGGACTCTCCGGAAATCAATACGGTGGAGGGGGTCTGCGCTACGCGCTCGGCCAGAGACAGCAATTCACGACTGGACGCTTCTTCTGCGATCGGCGCATCGGCACCGTGCCCGACACTGTCATTGGCACCGTCACCGGCACTGATGAAGCGACGGATCAGCGCGACCAGTTCTTCCGAGGCAAACGGCTTCACGAGATAGTCCACCGCCCCGGAATGCATGGCGTCCACTGCGCGCTCGATCGTGCCATAGGCCGTCATCAGGGCCACCGGCGTGCCCGGAAACTGCGCATGAATCGCACCCATGAGTTCGTGGCCGTCCATGCCAGGCATGTTGACGTCCGAGATCACCAGGGAAGCCGGCGCCTGGTGCAGTGCGCGCAGGGCATCCTCGCCGTGTTCCGCCATGCGGAAGGGGATATTGGCGATTTCCAGCGTGTCCGAAACCGCCTCGCGCAGGTCAGAGTCGTCCTCCACGATCAGCACACGTGCTGCTTCGTTCATGCCACTTCCTCCGTATTCATGCTGCTCTGATGCAGGGGCAGGACGATCCGTGCGACCAACCCCTGACCGGGTTCTGATTCCAGTTCCAGTTGTCCGCCATGGCTGCTGGCCACGGCCTGCACGACGGCGAGACCCAGTCCGGTGCCATGTTCACGCGTGGTGAAGAACGGTTCGCGCACCTGCGCCAGCCGCTCTGCGTCAATGCCGGGTCCGTGATCGCGCACTTCCATCATCAGGCTGCCTTCCTGCACCCGTGCATGAATCTCCACGGGGCGTCCACCCGCGCCTGCCTGCATGGCGTTCTCGACCAGATTGACCAGCGCACCGACCAGCGTTTCCCGGTTGCAGCGCACGACAGCGCCCGGACTGGCGACCTGCGCGGTGAGTGACGTACCCGCCCGCACCAGCAGGGGTCCGGCAATCGCCTGCACACCGGCGACGATATTGGCAGCGCTTTCCGTTCCGTTCAGTCCGGTTTCGCCCCGCGCGAACAGCAACATGTCTCGAACCTGGCGCTCCAGCCGCTCCAGACGATCCCGAATCTTCAACGCGAAACGCCGCTGCTGCTGCTCATCCAGTTCGGAGTCGCACAGATGCCCGCAGTAGAGCAATGCGGAAGACAAAGGTGTGCGCACCTGGTGCGCCAGCGACGCGACCATGCGGCCCATTTCGGACAGGCGCTGGTGACGCGACAGTGCTTCCTGCAGCCGACGGGTCTCGGTGAGGTCCGTCAGCAGGATGATCTGACCGGGCTCGCGGCCCAGCGAAGCGGTGGCAATGCCCACCCGCCGTCCGTTGCGGAGCGAGACCTCGTGTCCGTCATCACCACGCGGGGCGAACACTTCCTGGATAATGTCGACCCAGCGGGCCTGATGGAGATCGCGACCCAGAATCTGGCAGGCGGCCGGATTGCATTGCTGCACACGACCGGCACCATCGAGCACGATGACGCCACCGGGCAACAGTTCCAGCAGATTGCGCAGGCGGCTGGCGAGTTTCTCCTTCTCACCCAGTTCATGCCGGCGTGCGGCC
>JBFKXW010000093.1:0-8576 GCA_041637915.1 Pseudomonadales bacterium
CATGAGGTCGCGGTGATGCGCGATGGCGTTCTCGCCTTCCAGCACCGAAACCAGCACCGGGCCGGAGGTCATGAAGGACACCAGCGGTTCGAAAAACGGGCGTCCTTTGTGCTCGGCGTAAAAGCCTTCCGCCTTTTCCTGCGAAAGATGCAGCATGCGGGCCGCAACCACGCGCAGGCCAGCCGCCTCATAACGACTCAGAATCTGGCCGATCACGTTCTTGCCAACCGCGTCGGGTTTAATGATCGAAAGGGTGCGCTCCACTGCCATGTCAGGACTCCGTTCAACTGAATCTGGTAATCATCGGGCCGGGCGGCCCGATGGCGGTGCCGGATTATACGCCTGCGGGAGTGAAAAATGTACGACACTCAATAGCCCGTGGGTGCCTCAGTCCAGTTCTTCGATCCAGGCCATCTGAATGGCCTCCAGGATTTTCTCACCGCAGCGATCCGGATCGTCGGAAAAATCGGGCAGCGCGAGCACCAGATTGCGCAAATCGACGAAATTGATGGTCCGCGGGTTCACTGACTCGTGGCGATCTGCCAGTTCTATGCCAATTTCCTGTACGTCCGTCCACCGCAGTTCCATGAGCCCTCTCCGCCTTTGTAACGTCGCGACTAGTGTCGCTCAGATACCTGATTGAGGGTATAGCGCGGCAATTCAACCACCAGATCATCTGATGCCACCTGCGCCTGGCAACTCAGCCGCGACTCCGGCTCCAGGCCCCACGCCTTGTCGAGCAGATCCTCTTCCAGTTCATCCGCCTCCTCCAGGGAGTCGAACCCTTCCCGGACCACCACATGACAAGTGGTACAGGCACAGGCCATCTCACAGGCGTGCTCGATGTCGATCCCATTGCGCAACGCTGCCGCACAGATACTCTCGCCCGGCTCGGCTTCAATGGTTGCCCCCTCCGGACAAATCTCCACGTGGGGCAGAAAGATGATTTTAGGCATCAGGACTCGACCTCCCCGACGTTCCGGCCCGCCAGGGCCCTGCGAATACTGTCATCCATGCGCCGCTGCGCGAAGGTCTCGCTGGCATGCCCCAACCGGGTGATCCCGGCTGCCAGTGCCTGCCGGTCGCTGCCCGCGCGCAGTTCCCGCAACTGGTCCATTTCACGGACCAGCGCAGCCCGCTCCTCCGGCTCCAGCAACCGGTCGCCGTCGGCAGCCATCGCGGCCGTCAGCGCATCCAGCAACTGGTCCGCCTCCACCTGCTGCTCACGCAGCGCCCGCACTTCAATATCTTCCTCGGCGTGATCCAGGGAGGCTCGCAACATCTCGGCAATCTGGTTTTCGTCCAGCCCGTAGGAAGGCTTCACCTGGATTTCCGACTGGACCCCCTGCGTCTGCTCACGCGCAGACACCGACAGCAACCCGTCGGCATCGACCTGGAAGGTGACCCGGATGCGCGCAGCACCTGCCGTCATGGGCGGGATTCCGCGCAGCTCAAAGTGCGCCAGCGACCGGCATTCCGACGCCAGTTCCCGCTCACCTTGCAACACGTGGATCGACATGGCGGTCTGCCCGTCCTTGTAGGTTGTAAAATCCTGCGCCCGGGAGACCGGCAGCGTGGTATTGCGCGGAACGATCTTTTCCATCAGGCCACCCATGGTTTCCAACCCCAGCGCCAGCGGGATGACGTCCAGCAGCAACGTATCATCGCCCTGCCGGTTCCCGACCAGGATGTCTGCCTGAATCGCAGCACCCAGGGCCACCACGCGATCCGGATCAATGTGGGTCAGCGGTTCCCGCCCGAACAACTCCGCCACCGCCGCCTGGACCCGGGGCACGCGGGTCGAACCGCCCACCAGCACCACATGCTCGACGGCGGCAGCCGTCACACCAGCATCGCGCAGGGCGCGTTGACAGGAACGGACCGTGCGCGCGACCAACGGCTCGATCAGACCCTCAAAGGTTTCACGGTCCAGCCTCGCCCGCGCCGTCCCGCTTCGCAACGCCACGTCGATTTCGACAGATGCCTGTTCACTGAGCTGTTGCTTTGCAGCACGCGCCGCATCCAACAGCGCACGCCGCTCACTCGCATCGGACTGCAGCGGCGCACCCGCATGCTGTTGCATCCAGGCCACGATGGCCTGATCGAAATCATCCCCGCCCAGCGCGCTGTCCCCACCGGTGGACAACACTTCGAAAACCCCCTGCTTCAACTGCAGGATGGAAATGTCAAAAGTTCCGCCACCGAGGTCATAGACGGCCACAACGCCTTCCGCTCCGCTGTCCAGCCCATAGGCGAGGGCAGCGGCAGTGGGCTCATTGAGCAGGCGGAGCAGGGGCAGCCCGGCGATGCGGGCCGCATCACGCGTGGCCTGACGTTGCGCATCATCGAAGTAGGCGGGCACGGTGATCACCACACCATCCGGCGCTGCCTTGCCCGCCTGCAGCGCCTGGCGCGCCAGTTCCCTGAGTATTTCCGCGGAAACCTCTACCGGGCTCTTCCTGCCACCCGCCGTGTGCAGGAGCACCATGCCGCCCTCTCCGGCGCTGCATTCATAATGGGGTAGCGCCTGCTGTGATTCGAGGTCTGCCACGCCACGCCCCATGAGGCGTTTGATCGAGGTCAGGCAGCTCATCGGGTCCCCACCGGCCGCGCTCAGCACCGATGCCCCGACTTCGACACTGCCATCGGCGCGGTAGCGCACCGCCGACGGGAGCAGGTGCTGCCCCTGCGCATCAGCGAGCGTATCGGGTTTCCCATCCTCAACCACGGCGACGAGGGAGTGGGTGGTTCCCAGATCGATGCCGAGACCGACCTTGCTGGCGTGCGGCTTGGGGCTCTGACCCGGTTCGGAAATCTGCAACAGCGCCATCAGCTCAGGCCTCCTGCAGGCGGGACTCGATGTGCTCCGCCTCCTCAGCCAGCTTGGTCATGAACTGCATCTCCTGCACCAGCCGGGACGCTTTGCGGAGTTTCTCCTCGCTGCCGTCTGCGAACTGGCTGGCCATTACCTGCTCCATTTCCGTCAACTCGTCATCAATTTCGGTGCGCAGGACTTCCATCGCCTGCTGTGGCTGCTTCGACGCACCCACCTCGCCCAGTGCCTCACGCAGTTCCATCTGGCGCATGAGAAAACAAGGGTCGAGCTGGTTGCCGGCATTCAGTTCCGTCTCAATGCCACGCAGTTTCAGGAGATATCGCGCCCGCGCCACCGGGGAGCGCAGCACCCGGTAGGCGTCATTGACCATCGCGGCATACTGGAGTGCAACGCGCTTCTGGGTTGCATCCGAGCCACTGTGTCGATCGGGATGCAGTGATTGCTGCAACGCCCGATAGCGGTCATGCAGCTCTTCCAGGTCCAGTTGATAGGACTCTGGCAGTGAAAACAACGAAAAATGCGTGCGCGGATCGGTCACAGCGAGCCGCCGCGATCAGATGTTGAAACTTTCGCCGCAACCGCATTCGGCCTTGACGTTGGGGTTATTAAATTTCAGCCCGACATTCAGGCCTTCCCGTACCAGGTCAAGCTCTGTGCCCTGCAGATACACCAGGCTTTTTGCATCCACAAACAGCTTCACGCCATGCGCCTCAATCACCTCGTCGTCGACGTTCTGCTCGTCGACAAACTCCAGCACGTAGGCCAGGCCCGAACAGCCGGAATTGCGCACACCGACGCGGATACCCTCGCCGCGCCCGCGCTCGGCGATCTGCGCGCGCACGTGCTCGGCAGCAGTTTCGGTCAGGGAGATCGCGGTCGTCACTTAGGAGTCCTCACCGCCCTGCTTGCTGCGGTAGTCACTGATGGCTGCCTTGATGGCATCCTCGGCAAGCACCGAGCAGTGAATCTTGACAGGCGGCAAGGCCATTTCCTCGGCAATATCGCTGTTCTTGATTTCCTGCGCCTGATCCTGCGTCTTGCCCTTCACCCACTCGGTCAGCAGGGAACTGGAAGCAATTGCAGATCCACAGCCGTAGGTCTTGAAGCGGGCATCCTCGATGACCCCTTCATCACTGACCCTGATCTGCAAGCGCATCACATCGCCGCACGCAGGCGCGCCGACCATGCCGGTTCCGACATGCGCATCCTCTGCATCCAGCTTACCGACGTTTCTTGGATTCTCGTAGTGATCCAGCACTTTCTCACTGTATGCCATGACTCAAAACCCCTTTGACATGAATAACCGACACACCCTCAATGGGCCTGCCACTGCACCTGTTTCAAATCGACGCCGTCCTTGTACATATCCCAGAGCGGCGACAGGTCTCGAAGCTTTTCGACGGCGCTGCGCACCTGCTTCGCAGCGTGATCCACCTGTTCCTCGGTCGTGAAACGGCCGAACGAAAACCGCAATGAACTGTGCGCAAGCTCGTCTTCGAGTCCCAGCGCCCGCAGTACATACGACGGCTCCAGACTGGCAGACGTACACGCCGAGCCGGAAGAGATCGCCAGGTCCTTCAGGGACATGATCAGCGACTCCCCTTCCACGTACGCGAAACTGACGTTCAGGATACCGGGCACACGCTGCTCCGTATCCCCATTCACGAAGACGGCTTCCATGTCGCTGACGGCATTCCAGAAGCGATCCCGCAAAGCGCTCATCCGCTCAGCCTCGCCAAGCATTTCCTCCTTGCAGATCCGGGCCGCTTCGCCCATTCCGACGATCTGGTGCGTCGGCAATGTGCCGGAACGCATGCCGCGCTCATGTCCGCCACCGTGCATCTGCGCCTCAATCCGGGCGCGCGGTTTGCGCCGCACATACAGCGCGCCGATGCCCTTCGGCCCGTACATCTTGTGGGCAGACAGTGACAGCAAATCAACCTGTGTGGTCTGCAGATCGATGGGAATCCGACCCGCACTCTGAGCCGCATCGACATGAAACATGACCTTGTGGGCGCGGGTGATTTCACCGATGGCCCGTATGTCATTGATGACGCCAATCTCATTGTTCACATGCATCAGGGAGACCACCGTGGTGTCCTCCCGAATCGCCCCCTCCACTGCGTCCGGCTGGATCAGACCCTTGTCATCCGGCTCCAGGTAGGTGACCTCAAACCCTTCCCGCTCCAGTTGCCGGCAGGTATCCAGGACCGCCTTGTGTTCGATTTTGGAGGTGATAATGTGCTTGCCCTTGCGCACCTGAAAGTGCGCGGCCCCCTTGATCGCCAGGTTGTCACTTTCAGTTGCGCCGGAGGTCCATACAATTTCTCTTGGGTCCGCGTTGAGCAGATCCGCCACGTGCTGGCGCGCCACCTCCACTTTCTCTTCCGCCTGCCAGCCAAAGGCATGCGAACGCGAGGCGGGATTCCCGAACACGCCATCCAGCGTGAGGCATTCCGTCATTTTCTCGGCAACGCGCGGATCAACCGGCGTCGTCGCAGAGTAATCAAGGTAGATGGGCAATTTCATGATTTCGTATCAGCATCCGTGTTCGTCAGACTAATTCAAATTCGAGACCGCTATACGCAGGCCCCCGCTCTCCGCCGTGCCACCATCCTGCCGGGCCGCCACCGCGCGCACTTCCTGTCGGGCCACCAGGTCCGCGAGACTGATCCCGGCCAGAAAGTCCCTTATTTGATCGGAGAGATCCATCCATAAATGATGAGTTAGACAAGTATCGCCATTCTGGCAGTCTCCCTGTCCCCGACAGCGGGTGGCATCCACTGCTTCATCCACTGCGAGCACCACGGAGCCCACTGAAATCTCTGCGGTGCCCCGCGCCAGGCGGTACCCACCCCCGGGCCCCCGGACGGCGTCCACGAGCCGCTCGCGTCGCAGCTTGGCAAACAACTGCTCCAGGTAGGCCAGCGAAATATCCTGACGATCGGCAATTTCTGCCAGCGACACCGGCGACGATGCCCCGTGGATCGCAAGATCGAGCATGGCGGTGACCGCATAGCGGCCGCGGGTAGTCAGTTTCATGCGCGTCAGGTTCCGAAGAATTCCTGTCAGTCCTATTCCTGACTATTTTACTAGGTTATTGGCCGGTGTACAGCCAACCGCGTCCTGCAAACACCCGGAAGGCGCCAAGTCACTGTTTTTGTTCGACATCCATCCCTTCGAAATCCTCCTCGCGAAGGGCCGGAATGTCCTGATCGCAGATATCGCTGCCCAATTCGCGCAGGGCCGAGCACATATTCTCCATCTTGCGGTCGACCGCCGTCAGGTGGTCGACCAGGCCGTGGATGGCGCGCGCCGTCGGGTCCGGCATGTCTCCCACCCCATAGGCATCAAAGCCGATCTTCGCCGCCAGACGCTGGCCGTCCTCATCGAGGTCTTCCTTTTTGGGCGCATTGATGATCCGGCCGGGAATACCCACGACGGTTGCATTCGCGGGCACATCCCGCGTGACCACCGCATTGGACCCCACCCGGGCGCCATCACCGATATCGATCGGACCGAGAATCTTCGCGCCGGCACCAACGACCACCCCGTTACCCAGTGTCGGGTGGCGCTTGCCCTTGTTCCAGGTGGTTCCGCCCAGCGTGACCTGGTGGTAGATCGTGCAATCATCTCCCACCGACGCGGTTTCCCCGATCACCACGCCCATCCCGTGGTCTATGAAAAAACGCCGGCCAAGTCGGGCGCCGGGATGAATCTCGACCCCGGTCAGAAAGCGGGTCACATTGGAGATCAGCCGCGCCAGCCATTTCAGCCCGGCGTTCCAGCACCAGTGCGCCAGCCGATGCCACCAGACCGCATGCAATCCGGGATAGTTGAACAGCACCTCCAGGCTGCTGCGGGCAGCCGGGTCGCGCGCGAATACGCACTGGATGTCCTCGCGGACTCGGTCAAACATGATGTCAGTCCCTGTTGGCGCGGGCCGCCGTCCGCTGCATATCTGTCAGTATGCCGCGCAACATACCGATTTCCATGCGATCCGGACGAATGCGGGTAAACATTCGCCGCAGACGGGTCATCATCTGTCTCGGGTTGGTGGGGTCGAAAAACCCGATATCCACCAAGGCCTGCTGCAGATGTTCAAAAAAACGTTCGAAATCCTCGGCGGGGGCCACATCGGTTTCCTCCGCAGGCGGAATGTCACCGTCCCCGGTTGCCAGCAGCATTTCATAGCACACCACCTGCACCGCCATGGCCAGGTTGAGGGATGCGTACTCGCCGGCCGTGGGAATGTGCAGATGCACGTGACACCGGTGCAATTCTTCATTGGTGAGTCCGCGTGACTCGCGCCCGAACAACAACGCAACCTGGGCGTCTTCTGCCGCTTGCAATTCCGCCATGGACTGCTCCGCGCAGGCACGCGGATCCACCAGGGGCCAGGGAATCCTGCGGGTCCGGGCACTCGTACCGACAATCAGGGTGGCGCCTTCCAGTGCCGGCTCCAGGTCACGGTGCACCCGGGCCGCATCCAGAATATCGGTGGCATTTGCTGCCCGGGCAGTCGCCTCGGGCCCTGGGAAGCCCCGCGGCGCCACGAGTTCCAGACGCGACAACCCCATGTTCTTCATCGCGCGCGCCACGGAACCGATATTTCCAGGGTGGGTCGGCTCCACGAGCACGATACGAATTCTTTTGAGTAGATCCAGACTCACGTTGCTTTTCGACGCTGATGACGGGCGCCGGAGTGTAGCCCAAAATGATCACGTTCTGAACGACTTCCGAAACGTTCCCTGTTATCATTGCGCGCCTTTTTTCTGACTGAGCCAAGCCATGGAACCGATGCTGAACACCGCGCTGCGTGCGGCCCGTGATGCGGGCAAGTTCATCGCGCGGGCCATGCAGGACCTCGACCGCATCGAGGTCCAGCGAAAAGGCGTCAATGACTATGTCACCGAGGTGGATCGCCACGCGGAGTCCCTGATCGTTGCCGCCCTGCAGAAGGCTTACCCCGATCACGCTTTTCTGGGAGAGGAATCTGGCCGAACCGGCAAGCACGAGAGCGCCGAGTACGTCTGGATCATTGACCCGCTGGATGGCACCACCAATTTCGTCCGCGGCTTCCCGCATTTCTGTGTTTCGATTGGCTGCACCTATCGTGGCGTGCTGCAGTACGGGGTTGTGCTCGACCCGGTGCGGAACGAGGAGTTCACTGCCTGCCGAGGCCGGGGCGCACAACTGAATGGTCGGCGCATCCGGGTCAGCGGCAAATCACACTTCGATGGCGCTCTCCTGGGTACGGGCTTTCCATTCAAGAAGGAACAGATGGCCTGGGTGGACGACTATTTCGAAGCCCTGCAGAAAATTTCCGTGGAAACGGCCGGCATCCGTCGGGCGGGCAGCGCGGCCCTGGACCTTGCCTACGTCGCAGCCGGCCGCTTCGATGCGTACTGGGAATACGGATTGAAACCCTGGGACCTCGCAGCGGGCGCCCTGCTGGTACAGGAGGCAGGCGGCCTGGTCAGCGACCTGAAGGGCGGACAGGATTTCCTGCGCTCAGGAAACATCGTGGCCGGCGCACCCAAACTGCATGATCTGTTGCTAAAACGCCTTCCCACGCTGGGCTCCTGACACCTTCAGATTTCCCGCCCCGCGCCGATATGCTGGACAGGAAATTGCAAGGATGCAGGCCCCATGAAGACACTCGACCACCCGCAACATTCCGCGCTGCGCAGCCGCATGCAGGACGTGCAGGAAAATATGCTGGAACTGTTTTCTGCCG
>JBFKXW010000094.1:0-8550 GCA_041637915.1 Pseudomonadales bacterium
CATCCCGTGGCCTGCTGGCGGCAGATTCAGGTCCCCGGGGTGCGTACCCGCTGAAGTGCCATCTTGCGCAGGTTCTCATTGGCCGGGAAGGAATCATCATGCGTTTGCGACATCCGTTACTCTGCCTGATGCTCCTGCTCGGGTTGTCACCGGCCCACGCTGCGACGCCATCTGCAGTTGCCCACCACTATGCCCGGATCGGGCACGCCGTATTTGAGGATGCGCTGCTCGCAGCCTATGAACTGCAGGGCGCGGTTGAGAACCTGCTTGCGTCTCCATCTACCGGCACGCTTGCAGCAGCACGGCAAACCTGGGTCTGGGCGCGTGCGCCGTACAGTCAGAGCGAGGTGTTTCGCTTCGGCAATGGCAACGTGGATGACTGGGAGGGGCAGGTCAATGCCTGGCCACTCGATGAGGGGCTGATTGACTATGTGGCACCCGCGTACGAAGGCGCGGCGGGGAATCCATTCGCGCGCTTCAATGTGATTGCCGGGCGGGTCCCAATCACGTCGTCTCTGTTGCGTGGCTACCAGGAAAAAGCGGGTGCGGAATCCAATGTCGCCATTGGCTATCACGCCATCGAATTCCTGCTGTGGGGGCAGGATCTCAATCGACAGCCCACGGATCGCGGGCAGCGCCCCTATACAGATTATGTTGTCGGTGCCGGCTGCAGCAACGGGCACTGTGGGCGTCGTGCTACTTACCTGAAGACAGCCACTGCCTTGCTGGTTGCCGACCTGGAAACCATGGCCGCGCAGTGGGCGCCGGGCATACGCGATAATCACGCGGCAAGGTTACGGGCAGAGCCTGCCGGTCAGACACTGCGTCGCATGCTGCTGGGCATGGCAACACTGAGCATCAGTGAACTGGCGGGTGATCGTATCAACGTCGCGCTCCTGGCGCAGTCTCAGGAAGAGGAGCAGTCCTGCTTTTCCGACAACACGCATGCCGACATCGTGGAAAATGCCCGTGGCATCGAGAATCTCTACCTTGGCAGATACCGGCGGCTGGACGGTACCGTGCTGATGGGGCCGGGGCTGTACGACTTGCTGGCGGCTGCCGGCCCGCCGGTGCAGGTGCAGTTGGATAGCCTGTTCGCGCAAAGTCGGGAGGCTGCCGCAGCGATCGCGGTTGCGGCCCGGGCGGGAGAACATTTCGATCAGCAGATCGCCGCCGGGAACGAATCCGGCAATGAGCGGGTGCGGAGCGTGGTGCGGGCGCTGAAGCAGCAGGGCCGTGCCTTGCATTCTGGCGCGCGGGCGCTGGGCATTGCGGATCTGAAGGTACGATGATGTTACAACGGTTTCTGACTCGATGGCGGTTCGGAGCACTGTGGGGTACTGCCCTGATATGGGCTGCTGCCGCGGTCGCTGACGGCACCTTTGCAACCCGGGAGGCGCTGGGGCAGGCACTTTTCTTCGATGTGAACTTCTCGCGCGATCGCACCCAGTCTTGCGCCACGTGTCATGCGCCGACGCATGGATTCTCCGACGTGCGTCCGAATCAAAGTGGCAGTGCTGCATCGCTCGGTGATGACGGTCGCTCGCTGGGCGATCGCAACGCGCCCACTGCTGCGTACGCTGCGCTGGCGCCAGGGTTTCATCAGCGGGAGGATGGCACCTATGTGGGCGGGCAATTCCATGACGGGCGCGCCGCAGACCTGGAAGCTCAGGCTGCGGGACCCTTCCTGAATCCGCTGGAGATGAACATGCCGGATGCGGCGGCCGTGGTGGAACGCCTGCAGGAAAATCCGGCCTATGTCCGGGCCTTGCAGAATCTGTTTGGCGCGGAGGTGCTGCAGGCGCCGGACACCGCGTACGCTGCGATGACCGAAAGTATTGCTGCATTTGAGCGCACCGACTTCTTCGCACCGTTTGATGCACGCTATGACCGCTATCTGCGCGGGGAAGTCAGCCTGACCCGGCAGGAAGAACTGGGCATGGAGCTGTTTTTTTCAAAGCAGTTCACCAACTGCCAGTTGTGTCACCAATTGAATGCGCTGCCCGAGACGGATCGGGAAACCTTTTCCAACTACGAATACCACAACATCGGGGTGCCGGTGAACCAGGCATTGCGCGCACTCAACGGGCTGGGTGCGCACCACCGGGACGATGGCCTGCTGGCCAACCCGCAGGTCGACGATCCGGCGATGCGTGGCCGCTTTAAGACGCCGACGCTTCGCAACATCGCGGTCACCGGGCCGTACATGCACAACGGCGTGTTCCGTGACCTGCGTACCGTGGTGCTTTTCTACAACCAGTACAACGATGCCTCTGCGAACCGGCAGATCAATCCGGAAACAGGCGCCCGGTGGACGCCACCCGAGATCGCTGAAACGCTGTCTGTCGACGAACTGACCACCGGCCCGGCGCTGACCGATGAACAGGTGGATGCGCTGGTGGCTTTCATGAAAACGCTGACGGATCAGCGTTATGAACACCTGCTTCAGTAGCAGTCGTCTTCCTGGCGGCAGCAGACGTTGAGCGTATCCTCGGACACGTCTGCCTGAACGCGGATCGGTCGGCAGCACACCTCGCAATCCTCGATGTACTCGCTTGGCAATGCCGTGGTATCGATCAGCAGGCGGATGGGTTCGCCACAGTACGGGCAGTGAGCCGGTGTTTCTTCGAGCGGATTCATCAGTTCACGTGTTCATGAAGGCATCGACGCCGACGATGATGCCGATCAGGGCGGAGGCCCACAGCGCCGAGGCCAGCAGGTCCAGTGGTGTGTATCGTGGCTGCGGGAAACCGGAGATGCCGAGCATCGCTGGCAGCAAACAGCGCACGGCCGGGATGAAGCGGCCGATGAAAATGGCGTATGGCCCGAAGCGGGTGACCAGCGCCTCCGCCTGTCGCACGCGCTTACGATTGCGACGCACGATGCGTAAATCATGGAATCCGGGCCCCACCCAGCGGCCAATGAAAAAACCGGTGTGATCGCCGATGGTCGCGCCGGTGAATGCCAGCAGGTAAATCAGCTGCAACTCGGCATAGCCACCCTGGTACAGCGCACTGCTGATCAGCACCAGCCAGAACGCCGAAACGAACAGGCCGATGCCGAGACAGGTTTCGCCGAACGCAAACAGCGGAATCAGGAAGATTCCGTAGGCGCCATAGCTCTCCAGCCAGGAAGACAGCAGTTCTTCGATGTCAGGTTCCTTACAGGGCGTAGGTCTTCAGAAGATAGTCGAGAATCTGCTCGGACTCGTACATTTCCACGCCCGTGTTGGGGTCGATCAGATAGGGGAGCTGCACACGGCCCGTACGCTCCTTCAGCACCAGACGGTTTCTGCCCCGGAGCGGTGTCGATGCAAAGATTCTTGCTTTGACGAACGGGGGCCCCAAATCTTTCCATTGACCCTTGCCGGTATTTCGCAGCACGTAGGGAATCTCCAGTTCGCACAGCAGCTCGCGTACCGGCCGCGAGAACGGACTGGATTCAAAACTGAACAGTTCCAGCGCCTGCTCGGGAGCCCGGGCGGGTCGACGCTGCAGTCCGCGCAGGCCACGCAGGCCGGCAGCAAGGCTCGAGGTGACAGGTGCGAGGTCGTCTAGCAGCAGCCACCTGGGCGCCGGTCGGCCCCCATAGGTCTTGTACAGATATTCGATGATATCCCCGGACTCGTACATTTCCACGCCGGTGTTCGGGTCGACGAGGAACGGGAAACTGGACCGCCCGCCATGCGCCACCACCCAGGGACGGTACTGCGCTCCGCGCTTGGGGCAGGGCAGGATCTTCGCGTCGAGATCGAGCTCAGTCAGTGCCTGGCGCACCTTGCAACAGTACGGGCAGGCTTCGAACTCGTAGAGTTCCAGCAGCTTCTCCGGGCGCTTCCCGGCTGGCTCAAAGGCATTGGTCCCGCGCCAGAATCGCAGACTGCTGGCAGCGGTGGAAGAAACAATATTCAGGGTATGTGACAGGGACATCATCACGCGCATTCCGATGCTTCGAAGGCATGCATGTTAGCACCGCAGCAAATGGTCCAACCGGGCCTCACGCGCCGGATTCAGGACGGCGCAGCTCTACCCTGGACAGGCTGACGTATCGGGCACCACCCGTTCCCGGCTGTCGCCCCGTCCCGGCGCGTTCCCGGGGACGATGGCTTCCTGCGCCGCGCCTGTGCCGCCGGGTGTGCGCTTGACGCCCTCCTGCAAACGTCCTTGCAAAAGCAGCATGCAGGCTGGGAAATTGGTGATCATTCCGTCCACGCCCAGCCCGGCAACGCGTTGCAGGTCTGCAGATTGATCGACCGTCCACGGGATCACGCGCTTATGCACGGCCTGTGCAGCCTGTACGAAAGGCGCCGTGAGGTCTGGTGAATTCTGCTGTGGTGACACGACGTCATGATCGCCGGCCAGCGCGTAGGAGAGATTCTCCGAGGCGAGCACGGCAACATCCGACGTGGTCAGGAACAGTGTGCGGATCGTGGGATCCAGTTCCTTCACGAGTTGCAGGGCGGGAGGCCAGAATGATTGCACGATGATCCGGTCTTTCACCAGCGCATATTTCGGGTCGTTAATCATCGCGACCAGCGCGCTCGCAGTGGGATAGCCGCTGGGATCGGTCCGGCGTGCCCCTTCGGCATCCCGTTGATCCGGTACCACCTTGATCTCCACGGTGGCCGTGGGAACGCGTGCGCCGGCCTCATACAGCCCCACCAGGTAGTCGAACAACTCACTGGCAAGCGGAATGGTGACCCCTGTGCCGCGCAGCGGATGGCTGCCGTTCTCCTCGCCCCGCGTGACCGGTTCTCCCGGCGTGAAGTAATAGGCTGCGTCGCATTCGAGCAACTCCGCATGACTGCGGTCAATCACGAACCCCTCACAGTTGCTGGTCCGCTGCAGGGTGTCGTCGTGAATCAGCACCAGTTCCCCGAGCCGGGTGATCAGAATGTCCGCTTCCAGGTCGTCCACCCCCAGACGAACGGCATTCCGGAAGGCCATCATGGTGTTTTCCGGGGCGTACGCGGCACCCCCACGGTGCGCAGATACAACCAGCGTGGCAGGGATGGTTGCCTCTGCGAGTGCCGTACTGGCCAGCATCCAGACCGTGAACAGGGTGATCCAGCGGCTGATTCCCTGCCCGTTCATGCGTGTCTCCTGCCTGCGGGGTGCTGACCTGAAAGTGATCAGGCGAGCTTATCGGGCTGTCTGAAAAATGCCAACCCTGCGCGCATTTCAGGGGGTCTCCTTCCATTTGATATTGCAGCCCAGCGAGGGGAACTGTTCCTGTGATGGCGACTGTCCGGCCAACACGGCATCCAGTGCCGCCCGCAGATCAGCACCATTCAGGGGTTCGTCGTTGCGCGGGGTCGCGGCGTCCAGCCGGCCCCGGTACACGCAGCGCAGATCACCGTCGAATACGTAGAAATCGGGTGTGCAGGCTGCATCGTAGGCTTTTGCCACGGACTGTGTTTCGTCGTACAGATAGGGGAAGGGATAGCCCACCTCGGCAGCGACTTCCTTCATCTTCTCTGGTGAATCTTCCGGGTAGTTCTCCACGTCGTTGGAGGAGATGGCTACGAACGAGACCCCCCTCGCGCCATAGTCCTTGCCGATCGCCACCAATTGCGGGTCGATATGCTTCACATACGGGCAGTGGTTACAGATGAAAAGGATGACGGTTGCCTGCTCCGAGCGGACATCGTCGAGACTCAGCATCCTTCCCGAGACCGTGTCCGGTAAACAGAAATCGGGTGCGCGTGTGCCCAGTGGCATCATGTTGGAGGGTGTACGGGCCATGCTGTGCTCCTTCATGCGGATGGGGGAGCCGACCATAGCAGGTTCAACCGCGGTATGGGATGCAGGGCAGTGAGTTGCTGCGCAGGGTCTACGCTATGGAGGGGCGTTGCCCGGCCCGGGCCGCCGATAGGATCAGTAGCGGGTGGAGAATACGGATGGGCGATCGCTGGATCGAAATTGGGCACGGTTTCTGGAACCTGCGTGGTTCCTTCAAAATCGGCGGTGTGGTGGAAATCCGCACGCACATCTCACTGGTACGTCTCGCGGATGGCCGCTTCGTGTTCCTGGATGCCTACTCGCTGGACGATGAATGCCGGCGCGAGGCGGATGGACTGATCGCCGGGCGCGAGGTCGCAGGCATTCTCAATCTGCACCCGTTTCACACCGTTCACGTGGCGCGTATGCATGCGCAATATCCGCAGGCCAGGCTCTACGGCACTGCGCGTCACCTGCAAAAGTTTCCGGATCTCCCCTGGGAAGCGCAGCGCTGCGAGGATGCTGCCATGCATGCGCTTTTCCAGGATGATTTGCAGTTTTCGATCCCGGCCGGTGTGGACTTTATCTCCCGCAACGAAAACGTACATTTCTCCTCGGTGCTCGCCTATCATCCGGCTTCCCGCACGATCCATTCCGATGACACCCTGATGTACCTGCGTATGGGACCACCATTCGGCTGGCTTGGATTCAGCGATTCGGTGCGCTTCCACATGACACTGGGTCAGGCGCTGGAACGGCGGGCCGGTGCAGCAGCGGACTTTCGCAACTGGGCCGGGGAACTGCAGGCGAACTGGCAGTCGGCAGAGAATCTCTGCACTGCGCACCTCGACAATCTGCTGGCGACCGACAACCGGGGCGCTGGAATCCCGGAACGAATCGGCGGTGCCCTGCAGGGTGTGGAAAAGGTGCTCGCCAGGCACGAGCGGAAACACGGCTGAACGGTGTGTGCCGGGTGCCGGCGTGGCAGCGGCGGCTCGTCGCCGTTTCGCCGTCGCTGGTTACCTGGGGCCTGAAAATCGGTATATGATTCCCAGCCCACGGGTCATGCCGCCGGGCAGCAGGCGTTTGAACCGCCACAGCAGTTTCGCGTCCATTTGCGGAATCACGTACAACTGGCCGCGGTCCAGACCGTCCAGCGTTTGCGCAGCCACCCGGGCGGGGTCCATGCCGGTTCGGTCCATCAACTTCTGCGCCAGTCCCAGCTTGTCCGACCCTGCATGGGCATTCCGGACGATATTTGTTTTCACGAAGGTCGGACAGAGCGTGGTGACGCGGATGTCAGTCCCCTGCATTTCCTCCGCGAGTGTTTCAGAGAGGGCGACCACGCCATACTTGGTGACACTGTAGGGGCCCATTTCCGGTGCGGCGACAAATCCGGCCATAGAGGCGACATTGATGATGCCGCCGACTCCGGTGGCGCGGAATCGTGGAACAAAGGTCTCGCAGCCGTAAATCACCCCCCAGAGATTCACGCCCATGATCCAGCGCCATTCCGTCAGTGGAATCTCGCCGATCCGGCCTCCCACGGCGACGCCGGCGTTATTGATCAGCAGCGTGGATTCGGCGCCGAAGAAATCGGCCGCCTCGTCGGCCAGCGCGGAGACCTGATCCGGATCGGACACATCGCACGCGAGCGCCAGCGAACGACCGCCACCACGCTCGATTTCGCTGGCAGTCTGTCGAGCTGCCGCCAGCGCGATGTCTGCACACACAACCCGTCCATTGCGGCGGGACAGTTCCATTGCGAAAGCGCGACCAATGCCACTGCCGGCACCGGTGACCACGGCATTGGCCTGCCGCGAGAGCTTCCTGGGCATGCGTATTTCCTGTTTCAGGCAGTTTCCAGCGGGCCCCATTGTCGAATGAGGCTGCGAATGGTGCGCAGGCCACCGCGACGCGGCTTCCGCACGTGGGGTTCAGTATGAACCACTTCGTAATCCTGTAGCCGGAACCTGCGCAGATTGTGCAGGAACTCCAGCGACAGCCCCGGAAACAGGGTCGCATTGTGCCCATCACTGCTCAGATACCAGCTCTGGCAGCCGCTGTTCCAGGTGGTGTACTTCATACGCGACTGGATTCGCCGGTTGTAGGCATCCTGCACCGACTTGCGCACGTCCAGATAGCGGCCCGGCCTGCGTAGGATCTCGCGCACGCCCTGCACGGTGTAGCGCATCTGCGCCTCTGCATAGACCAGAAAGGACTGGTGTCCGGGCCCACCATTCGGGCCGGGAATTGTGAACAGGTTCGGAAAGCCGTGGATGACGGTGCTCTTGTATGCCTGTGCATGGGGCGTGAACGCGTGATCGAGGGTCTTTCCGAAGCGGCCGTGGACGGGCAGCGGCCAGTGTTCCTTGTTCACTGCATACCCGGTGGCAAACACGATCGCGTCAAAGTGATGCTCCAGCCCGTCAGCAGTCACGACGCCGCCCTCGCGCAACCCCACCAGCGGAGTGGTCACCAGTTCACAGTTTTCGCGTTGCAATGCGGGGTAGTAGTCATTACTCACCAGAATTCGCTTGCAACCGATGCAGTAGTCCGGTGTCAGGTGTTTGCGCAATTGCCGGTCCGCAACCTGACTTTCCAGGTGGCGGCGGGCGAGCCGCTCAAGCAGACGCGAAAAGGGCGTATTGAAGACCACGCCGAGCGCCATCATTTCGTGGAGAGCCGCCAGCGCCTGACGGACACTGCGCTGCGCGGCGGGAAGCCTGCGATAGAGGGTGCGCTGCAGCGCACTGGTTGCCACATCCGGTTTGGGCATCACCCAGGGTGGGGTGCGCTGAAAAACCTTCAGGTGGTCCACACGCTGCAC
>JBFKXW010000095.1:0-8489 GCA_041637915.1 Pseudomonadales bacterium
AAATAGGTCACCAGCAGGTGCACGCAATCGGCCACCGCCAGCGTCATGATCATCAAGGGTGCGCCTACGACCACCGGCGCCATTTCGACTCTGGAGTAGCCGACCGCACCCATACCGGCGAGGCTGGCGAATATCACCACCAGCATGGTCACCAGCACGCCGGAAAAGCTGCGCAGAAAAATCGACAACGCCAGCACGATCATGCCGATCATCAGCGGATACAGATGCCTTGCGTCGGCACGCATTGCCTCGGGAAAGGAGGCATTCAGCATGGTCTGCCCGACCAGATGAAAGGAAACGTCGGGATACTCACCGCGGAAGCCTTCCAACATGCTGCGCACATGATCGACCGCTTCAAACACCTCCTGATTCTGATTCTTGCGCGGCAGGTTGATGGTGATGTGCACGCCGGTGACCCGACCGTCTCCCGCCAGCAAAGCCTGCACAAGAACCGGTTCGAGATAGGCGGCATGACGACGCTGTTCACGAAGTGCCGGCGTCATCTCCAGCGGATCCTCGAACAGGGTTTCGACAATCAGGTCATCGCCGTCCGCGTGGCTGTAGGGAAAGTTGGTGATGGAATCGACGCGCTGGGAATGCGGGGTTTCCCAGGCGGCTTCCGTGATCCGTTCCACCAGGTCGAGGATGCGCGGTTCAAAAACGGTCCCGCGCTCCAGCGCAATCGCAATGAGGATGTTGTCGTCCTTGGAATATTGCTCCTGCAGGGCATTGAACGCCTGCAACTGTGGATTATCCGGTCCGAAGTACACGCGGTAGTCCACCGTGGTGCGCAAGTGGCGCACGCCGTATCCAGCTGCCGCCACCAACACGAGCACCATGAGCACACAGATCATGCGGTGGGCGAGGAGCCAGTCGGCAGCCCGGTTAACCATGGTCAGCGACCGCAGTGCTTCGAAAAACGCAAATCATCCAAAAAATATAAGACAGAAGCATTTTTTTAGACAGTTTGGGAGTGATAAAGGATGTTTTAATGCACTGGCACAATTAAAAAACGAACCCCCTCCTCACATTCGGTTCCAAGCAGCATTTCTAGTCTTTTGATTTCTTTTGCTTTCGCATTTTCGACCCCGCCTCGATCCACAGGATCCGCTTTCCTCTCTGCGGGCACAGTGGCACCGGTGCGTCTTGAAGACTGGCCAGGAAGACTCATGATGAAAGGGCTGGGAAGAAAACATTATGAAAGGGAGTCATTCCATGCATCACTTACTACCGGCGGTAGGCGGCTGGTTTCAGGATCTTGAAACCGGGGTGATTTTCGAAGTGGTCGCGGTGGACCCGGTGCAGGAGACCATCGAGGTCCAGTTTCAGGATGGGGACCTCGACGAGTACGATCTCGATGCCTGGGACAGCCTGGTGCTGCAGGCACTCGGGGAACCCAAGGACTGGCGCAATGCCTTCGAACTGGACCGTGAGGACCATCTCGCAGCGGAAGACGCACTACCGGTGGAGAACTGGTCCGGCCCCCTCAGCGATATTGAACCGCCCGCCTTTCCGGTGTGGGCGGAGAGCTGATTCATCCCGCTGGCAAGCTTCGGCGAACTGTATATAATCACAGTGAATGGTCAGGTCGCGCGCCTGACCGACCCACTGATGCAGGACGCAGCAGGAGCGAACCATGGAAACCACGCTGACCCCACGCCAGCAGCAGATCTTGCAGCTGATCCAGACCACGATCGAAGAGGAAGGCTATCCGCCGACGCGGGCAGAAATCGCACGCCAGCTCGGGTTCCGCTCGGCAAATGCTGCAGAAGATCACCTGCGCGCGCTGGAGCGGAAGGGCTACATCGAGTTGCTGCCCGGTCAGTCCCGCGGAATTCGTCTTGCAATGGCGCCGGAGGGCCTCCCGGTGATCGGGCGCGTTGCTGCCGGTGAGCCGATCCTCGCCGATCAGCATATTGAGGGGTACGTGGAACTGCCGGGAAATTTCTTCTCGCCCTCAGCCGATTATTTCCTGCGCGTGAAGGGAGACAGCATGTGCAAAGCCGGCATTCTGGACGGCGATCTTCTCGCTGTTCATCGCAATGCAGAAGCCCACAATGGACAGATCATCGTCGCCCGGGTGGATCAGGAAGTCACTGTGAAGCGCTACCAGCGAAAGCGAAACACGGTCTGGCTGCTGCCTGAAAATGATGAATACGATCCGATCGAAGTCGATCTAACCAGCCAGCAGATTGCCATTGAGGGCCATGCGGTGGGCGTGATCCGACGCTGAGGGCAGTGGGCGGTCATGCGGTTCCCCGCGATCAGGACAACGCTGTGATGTCCCGGGACCACGCCAGCCCATCCCCATGACGAAGAGAGCGAATGAGCGGGAAGTACTGACCGCAGACAACCGCACAGAATAGAGCTCCTGTGTCTCGAAGGCCTGGCATGATTTTGTAGATGCGCCGTGGGGCGCGCTGTGCATTCCCGAGCAGGATTCCCGCGTTCGTCTCTCTCGAATCACCACAGACACCGCGGCGATGCGGCGATGCGGCGATGCGGCGCCGCGGGGGCTACAGGCCGTCAGTGAATCAGTTCACCGGCGGGCAGTTGTACGTCTTCCGGATCGCTGTCCTCACGGACAATCTCTTCGGTCATCTTGCCGACGATTTGGATGCCGGTATTGATCATGGCGCGGGCAATGTCCACGTGCGCGTCCCGCAGGTAGGCCACCGCCTCATCTGAGAACTCAATGCAGACCAGCGGTTCGCCCTCACCATCCGCACGGCGCAGTGCCACGCGTCCGTCGCCGATTTCCACAATTTCCAACACTGCTGCTGCCATAACCTTCGCCAGATAGCGACGGAAACTTCACCCGTCCTTCAGACCATGCTATCACGAAGGCGCCTGAAGAGGGAACGCAGCTGGCATTTTGTATTGACAGATCAGTCAGTTAGGGAGACTACCACTCTTCCATGCCGGCTTTGTGCCGTTCCAGGAAATCGCTACAAGCAGCCACCAGTTCCTCCACATTAGCCTGCTCATCCTCCGGGGCTGGCATCGAGGTGGCGATCATCCCGGCCGGTTTGCTTGCTGGCTGGCCTGTCATCCTGCGCGGGCGCCAGGCCGCGTGCGCCCGGTGCCCCAGCTGGTTCAGCCAACTGGCAGGCTGCTCCAGGAGTACACCAATCTCACTCAGTGCCTCGGCATGGGCCTTGCTCGCAGATGCGGTAGCCAGCAGGCGTGCTGCATCCGGCGCATCACTGGCCGGCAGGTTCAGGTGCACGGCAATCGCATTGAGCAGAGCCTGCCAGCCGCCCCAGGCGTGCAGCACGGATGCCTCCTCCAGCATCGCGAGCCGGGCACGTTCTGCCACGCTTCGCTCTGCGGCCAGGGGAATTGCTGCTTCCAGCGCCAATCGGGCGAAGTGCAGTTTTTCGGTCGCACGGGTCAACCAGGGATTCATGCGTTCAGACTACGAAACCGGTCAGCGTCGGACAATCCCGCCCGCTCAGCTCGCGGTCGCCTTCTTCTTGCGCGTGGTGGTTTTCTTCTTGGCAGCGCCAGACTTTTTGGCGGCTGCCTTGCGAGCACGCGGCTTGGCCACGGTCTCCACCCATTTGCCATCGACGAAATGCGCAGACCATCCGGTCGCCTTACCGTCCTTCTCGGTCATCACATATTGCTCAGCGGACTTCCGGCTGTATCGGTACATGGCCAGATTCCCATCCGGGTCACGGGCCGGCGCATCCGCGAGATAGCGCAGCTTCTCATCCAGCTCCGCACGATGCGGGACCACTTCCTCCACCAGCGGTGCACGTGTTTCCCGGTGCTTGGGAAACTGGCTGGCCGCCAGGAAAATACCGGACGCACCGTCTCGCAGCACGTAATGATCTTCCACCTTCTCGCACTTCAGCTCCGGCATGGGGATCGGGTCCGCACGGGGTGGTGCGGGCTGTCCGTTTCGCAGCAACTTGCGGGTGTTTTTGCATTCGCTGTTCGTGCAGCCGAAGAACTTGCCGAAGCGGCCGGCTTTGAGCTGCATTTCGGCGCCGCACTTGTCGCATTCGATCACCGGGCCGTCATAACCCTTGATCTTGAACTTACCCTCCTCGACTTCAAACCCGGTGCAGTCCGGATTGTGCGAGCAGATGTGCAGTTTACGGTTCTCGTCAATCAGGAAGGAGTCCATGGCGGCGCTGCACTGACCACAGTGATGCAGCGTGCGCAGAATCCGTGCTTCCGCTTCCTCGTCCTTGTCTGCATCGGCAATTTCATCGCCATGCACCAGGTTCATCGTGTGTTTGCAGCGTTCCTTGGGTGGCAGCGAATAGGCAGAACAGCCCAAAAACACGCCGGTGCTGGCCGTGCGTATCTGCATCGGGCGGCCACACTGCGCGCAGGGAATATCCGTCTCGACGGGAGGATTCCCGCGCATGCCCTGCTCGGGATCACTCGCACGCCCCAGTTTTTCCTGGAAGTCCGCGTAAAACTCATTCAGCAGTTTTTTCCAGTCATATTCTCCGGCAGCAACCGCATCGAGCTGCTCTTCCATGCCGGCCGTGAAACCATAATCCATCAGGTCAGAAAAGTTCTCGACGAGCCGGTCGGTGACAATTTCACCGAGCTTCTCGGCATAGAAGCGACGGTTCTTCACCGCAACATAACCGCGATCCTGAATCGTGGAAATGATGGATGCATAGGTGGACGGGCGCCCGATGCCACGCTTTTCCAGCTCCTTGACCAGCGCTGCCTCGGAGTACCGCGGTGGCGGCTTGGTAAAGTGCTGGGACGGTAACAATTCCAGCAGTTTCATATCGTCGCCAACCGCCAGTTCCGGCAGTTCCAAGTCATCGTCCTTGCGTCCGACAGCCATCACCCGCAGGTGCCCGTCGAACTCCACAATGCGTCCCTTGGCGCGCAACTCGTAGTCACCCGCAGTTACCGTGATCGTGGTGGAGATAAAGCGCGCCGGGGTCATCTGGCAGGCCACGAACTGACGCCAGATCAGGTCGTAAAGCCGCCTTGCATCGTCATCGACCCCCTCCAGTGCCTCTTTGCGCAAACCAACGTTGGTCGGGCGAATGGCTTCGTGTGCTTCCTGCGCTCCTTTCTTGCTGGCATAGGTATTGGGTTGCTCTGGCAGATATTTGCTGCCGTAGTGCTCCTCAATGTGCTGACGACAGGATTCCAGCGCATCGTTGCTCAGGTGCGTGGAGTCGGTTCGCATGTAGGTGATGTAGCCAGCTTCGTAGAGCCGTTGCGCCAGCGTCATGGTCTTTTTCACACCGAAGCTGAGCCGTGTGCTGGCGCCCTGCTGCAACGTGGAAGTGATGTACGGCGCGGAGGGTCGGCTCGACGTCGGTTTGTCCTCCCGCTTCGAAACCGCGTAACCGGCACTGCGGAGCGCCGCGAGTGCCTGATCGGTTTCCGCCTTGCTGGTCGGCCGGAAATTACTGCCCCCGGCCTTGCTGACCTCAAAACGCACGGTGTCCGCGCCATGCCCCAGGTCAGCATGCACCTGCCAGAATTCCTCGGGATCAAAGGCGTGGATTTCGCGCTCCCGCTCGACGATCAGCCGGACAGCGACCGATTGCACCCGCCCGGCCGACAGGCCCCGGGCGATCTTTTCCCACAGCAGCGGGGAGACCATGAAGCCCACGATGCGGTCCAGGAACCGCCGCGCCTGCTGGGCATTGACCCGGTCCATGTCCAGGTGCACCGGCTCTTTGAAAGCCTCCTGGATCGCCTTCTTGGTGATCTCACTGAACATCACCCGCCGGAACCGGCTGTTGTCCCCGCCGATCACTTCACGCAGGTGCCAGGCAATCGCCTCCCCCTCGCGGTCCAGGTCAGTCGCGAGGTATACGTGCTCGGCCTTTTCCGCCTCACGGCGCAGATCCTCTACAACTTTTTCCTTGCCCGGCAGTACGTCGTAATTGGCCGTCCAATCCTGCTCGGGATTGATGCCCATGCGCCGGATCACCTGCTCGCGGGCCTTGCGTTCCTTGTGTTTGGCCTTTTCCTCCGGCGACATCTTGCGCGTGAGGGCAGCCTGTCGAGCCCGTTCCTTGGGGTCGACAGCCGTTTTACCGCTGCTGCCGGTCGGCAGGTCGCGGATGTGGCCGACACTGGATTTCACCTTGTAACTGGAACCCAGATACTTGTTGATGGTTCGTGCTTTTGCCGGTGATTCGACGATAACCAGGGACTTGGCCATCAATGCACCTGCCCGCCGGAATGACCGGTGACGTCATTCCTGCAGTCGAGTCGCAAACACCCATGACCAGTCGTTGCAGACCGCCACGGTGCCCGTCGAATTCCCTTCTTGCTACTCACTGGCTGCGTGTCCCTTGGTGATCCGATGAAAACAAATCGATCAAATTGCGCTCAATCCCCTCTCCCGCGCCGGGCCCGGGGAGCGAGATGTATACAGTTGCCACAGAGGCAGGGTCAAGGGTAGCCGCAATTTCAGGCTTGCACACCCTGCCCGCCGGCCCCATGGAAATTCAGGGTCACCGGCCCTTGCAGAACCCGCCTGCGCGCCCAAACTGTCTGGATGGAAGGATTCATGACGCTGGTTTTGCTGGCGGCGCTCGCCGTCGGTTCACTGACGATCGCCGCCTATTCGCACTATCGCGCCGAGCGGGAAAAGCAACGCCAGCGGCGCATTCGCGCCCACAGCAGGCAGCTGGAACGGCTGACGCCTGCGATCACCGCGCTGGATGTGGCCGATGAGGACGCAGCACTCGCCGAACAGCTGAATCAAATCCGGCTTTACCATGCCCGTGCGTTGGTGGCCTGCGACCCGCACAGCCCACGTGCCCAGTCGGCCCTGCAGACTGCCAGCGGGTATCGGCACATCCAGCGCCCGATGACGGAAACAGACCTCAACATGACCCAGGTCAGATCAGGCCTCGACGAGGCCCTCCAATTGTTCCGGGAGCTGTGCGCGCGCGCGCAGATATCCGGCGAGCGGTTTCACGAAATTCAGCTGTACCTGCGACAGGCAAAGATGCTGCTGGAAGTGCAGGCCCTGGAGGAGCGCGCGCAATCCCGGCTGGAAAAGGGGGACCGCAGACAGGCCATCCGCGACTACCGCGCCGCCTGCTCCCAACTGATCCAGTTGCCGCTGGAGACCCGGGCCCGGGAGGCGCGCATCGCCGATCTCAAGCAACGCGTCAGCGATCTGGAAGCGGAACTGGGCTGAACGTCAGGCGGCCTCATTCAGGCGTGGCGCCGCCGCTGCCGTTACCGCATCCTCCTCACCCTCCGTCTCGCCGTCCCCCAGCAGATCCAGCAGGGCCCGATCACCGGCCAACAAGGATTCATCCGGATTCAGAAAGCTGACCGTGCCCTCCAGCAGTTGCCGCAGCAATTGTCCGGGCCGGCTCAGGGCACTGGCAGCCTCTTCTGCATCCCGCACCGATTGCAGAAACTGCCCGAGCGGTTGCAGTGCGCGGGCCAGATCACTGGCCCCACGGGAAGGTACCGGTGACTCATCGCCCAGGCTGCTGATCCGGCGATAGGTCTCACTGACCTGACGTACATCGGTCGCGGTCAGGCGCAAGGAGAACCCGGCAATCTCGTCCTGGTCGTAGCCAAGGCTCAGTGCCTGCTCGAAGGCCAGTTGGGCATCCCCTTCAAAAAACTCCCCGGCGAGCCGGTCCACGCGCCCCAGCAAATCCTCCAGCGCAGCGCGCTCCCCCTCATCGAGTTCCCCCTCGATCCGAATCGCAAAACGCTCGCTGGTGATCCGGCTGGCACTGAAGGCCGCCTGCGTCACACTGCCATCGGCACTGCTCGCCCGCTGAAATGACTCGTCCGCCCGGAATGCGTCCAACGATTCCAGTTCCACACGAACCCGGTCGCCATCCCGGGTGCGCACCTCCAGTTGCAGCGTTTCCGTTTCGACACTGCGCACCTGGCGCTGGTAACTGACCATGTCACGAACCGGAGCCGGGGAGGTCGGTGCCGCAAGGTCCACCGGATCCAATGAATCCAGCCCGCCGCGCACGAGGTCCCGCGTCTCCTCCAGCGCGGATCCGAGCGCGTCATCCAGCATGCCGAGACCCTCGAGTTCCTCCAGCGCCTGGCGATAACCGCGCTCGAAACCCTCCCGTGCGGCGTTCAACAGCCCGTCGAGGCGTTCTGCGTCGGCACCCTGCACGGCCTCGCTCTGCAACCGGGAACGCACGAAGCCGAGAATACTGTCTGCTGTCTCCCGGGCGGTGGGCAACGGCGTCGCAGCAGCAAACGCGGCGGGTAGGCGTGGATTGGCGCCCAGTTGCTCTTCGACCCGGCGCTGCAGGAAGGCCAGCCCGCGCTCACGCTGGGTGCCCTCGGCCGCCTCTGGCGCCGCAAGCCGCGGCTCCAGACCACGTAGAAGTCCGCTCGAACCCCCCATCGTTCCGGCCAACTTCAGGAACGAGGGGGGCACAGCGGCGGAGGAAAGGATCATCGGTAATCACCCCGGAAGGAGATGTTGCCTGCCTGTTGAAAGGTAACGGCCAGCCGGCTGCATTCTTTAGCGGATTTGCCAACAC
>JBFKXW010000096.1:0-8446 GCA_041637915.1 Pseudomonadales bacterium
CTGCCGGAACTCGATGTCCGCAGCGCGACGTTCATCGATGGTCGGGTAGGCCTGCAGGATTACGCCGGCGCTTTCCCGCTCGATCAGGAAGACCGAGATGCCGTGATGGTCTCCCGGTTCGCCGGCGGTGCGTGCCACCACCAGCAGGTGGCTTGCCCAGGGCGCAGCACGGACACCCTTTTTCATGCCTGAGACCACGTACCGGTCACCGTCTCCGGTGGCTCGCATGGCGGTCCGTGCCGGATTGCACTGCGCACCGCTTTCATCCATCGCGAGGGCGAGCGTGATCTCGCCGGAAATCACCTTCGGTACAACCATTTCGGCGAGTGCCCCCCCCAGTGATTGCAGGAGGCCGCCGCACAGCACGATGGTTTCCAGATAGGGTTCCAGGAACAGCGCGCCGCCCAGCGCCTCCATGATGACCATCTGGTCGATGGCGTTCCCACCCAGACCCCCCAGGGATTCGGGGAAGGAGGCACCGAGCAGATTCAGGTCGTGCGCCAGTGCCTGCCAGATCTCCGGCCGCCAGCCGGAGCGTGACGCCGCAGCATCGCGCCGCGCCTCGAAGTCATAGTGGTCGCGTAAAAAACGCTGCAGTGTGTCACGCAGCAGATGCTGTTCTTCGCTGAGCTGGAACTTCATGCGTGATGTTCTCCTTGCGGGGCGCTGGCGCACATGCGGGTTCGCTGCCCTGGCACGCTAGGGGACTTGCCTGTGCCTGACAAGAAAAACAGGCTCGGATACGCCTGGATGCCAGCATCGGTCCGGGCAGTGCCAGCAGAGAGTGTCCGGGCTGCCTCCGCCGGGGTCTGACTTTCCGGAACAGCAGCGGGTATTCTTGGCGACTTGGGAAACAGGCCGAACCGGAGGGTGACAGCAAATGAGCCAGGCGATGACTGTGGAGCATGATGTGCCGCCCATGCTGCTGCGCGAACAACTGCCGGCAATCACCGGCATGACCACCGGGCTGTTGATGTCCCTGACACCCCCGGCCCTGAAAAATGCCTTCATTGATCAGGCGCGTGAACGCACCCTGCGCGTGGCCGCCCCCAGCGATCGGCTGGTGGATCACTATGTCGCATGGTCGGGCGCACCCCCGGAACGCTATTCGGATACACTCCCTGCACACTTCTTTGCGAAGTACGGCATGGGACTGGTGGCACGCCTGACCGGACAGGTGCCGTACAGTATGCTGAATGTATTGAATCAGGGCGCCCGGTTTCAGGTGCGCGATCTGATCCCGCGCGGAGAGACGATCGAATTACGGGGCCGGCTGATGGAATGCAGTGAGGAAGGTCCCCGTGTCCGTGTGCACACGCAGGTGACGGCCGGCTGGTCCGGCAACCCGGACGCCATGACGGTGGATTCCTTCGCCGCGGTCATGCGCGGCAAGCCGCAGAAAAAACGCAGGGCGCGTCGTCAGGAACCCGCGTTTAAAACGGTGGGGAGTTGGTCTGCCGACCGTCATGAAGGGCAGCGTTTCTTCTATCTCACCGGTGATTTCAATCCGATTCACACCTTCTGGCCGCTGGCCCGGCGTACCCGTTTCGGTGGCTACATATTGCATGGCTTCGGTTCGCTGGCACGTAGCTGGGAGGCGATCCAGAATGCCGGGCAGGAGATCATCGATGCGGACCTGCGTTTTGTGAAACCCAACCTGTTGCCAAACCCACAGTTGGACGTGCAGGTGGCAGCATCTCCCGACGCGGATGGCTACTGGCGGATGCGCCTGATCGGACAAGACGGCAGCGTGTTCCTGGCGGGTCGGTTTCTGCCTGCGGAGCAGCCCGCATGAGCGCCTACGATCAGGTCCCGCCAGCACGTCGCCCGGTATTGGTCGATGCCGTGCGCACGCCGTTTTTGAATTCCGGTGGGGCATACGCCCAATTGCGTCATCATGAACTGGCAGCGGAGCCCATCCGTGCGTTGTTACAACGTAATCCGGTGCCTGCCGATGCGGTCCAGTTCCTGACCGTTGGCGCGGTGGTACAGGAACTGGACACCACCAACGTGGCACGGGAGGCTGGCATCGAGGCGGGTCTGCCCACCCGCATGCCGGCATACAGTATCTCGATGGCCGGGATTTCCCCGGCAGTGGGTTTCTCGCATCTGTGCGACATGATCGCGCTGGGCCGTCTGGAGGTTGCGATTGCGGCCGGCAGCGAAAACTTCTCCGACATTCCCATCCGCATGCGCAGGCCGGTACGGCAGCGCGCGGTGAAGCTGGCGCTGGCGAAGTCGGCGACGCAGCGTCTGCGGGCGCTGGGCGGCCTGAAACCATCGGATCTCCTGCCGGAGCTGCCGTCCAGTACGGACCTGACCACCGGGCTCACCATGGGCTCTGCCTGCGAGGCGATGGTACGACGATTCGGTGTAACCCGGGAGGACGCCGACCGGTTTGCTGCCCGCAGTCATGCCAATGCGCTGCAGGCCTGGGACAGCGGTTGTTATGACGAAGACGTGGTGCGGGTGGATGATCGGAACGGTGGCCAGGTGCTGCGGGATGACAGCGTGCGCACAGATGCGACACTGGAGAAGCTGGCTGCACTGCGGCCGGCATTCGATCGCAAGCAGGGCATTGTCACGCCCGGGAACTCCTCCGGACTGACCGACGGTGCCAGTGCACAATTGTTGATGAGTACGGCGGCGGCGGAGCACCACGGTCTGGCGCCGCTGGTTCAAGTGGTCGATTACCATTTTGCCGGCGTGCAGGATTTGCATACCGAAATGCTGATGGGGCCGGCGATGACGATCCCGGTCCTGCTGGCTCGCAATGGCTTGTCGATGGAAGATATTGCAGTTTTTGAGTTGCACGAGGCCTTTGCAGCGCAGATTCTCTGCAATCAGCATGCGCTTGCCGACGATTCCTTTGTGCGTGATGAACTGCACATGGACCGTGCGCCGGGGCCGATTCCGGAAGAGCGTCTGAATGTGTGGGGTGGTTCGCTGGCGCTCGGCAATCCGTTCGCCGGCACCGGTGGCCGCCTGCTGAGCACTGCGGCGCGCCGCCTGCGCAAGCAGGGCGGACGGTTTGCGATGACCGCAACCTGCGCGGGTGGTGGCCTCGGTGCCGCCATCTTGCTGCGCAACCCGGACGCCTGATCCGTGTGACGTGCCGTTGCAAGGATCCGGCAGCTACACCGGTCCACCGTAGGGCCGTTCGAAGGGTGTCAGCCGGTTGAGAGTCCGGGGTCCCGTGCGCGTGTTCCGGGCGCTTGCAATAACAGGAGTTGGCGGCGAGGCGCTACACGTTGAGTTGCCGGCGTCCAGCGTGCTCTTCCGCCGGATGCGGATCGCCCCAAAGGCGCCATGCGCAAAAATGCAGGAGGTCCCGGTCATCCGGCGTTGCAGGGTCGCCGTCCGCCGTGGAATCGTCGGCAGGAGAAGCGTCTTCCTTTGTCAGTCACCAATGAATCGTTGCCATGTCCCGAAGGGTTTCCAGATTTTCTCCAGGTCGGGACGGGCCGTCTCTTCCGCCTCGCCGAGTATCTGGACACGGTAGCGATACAGGAATGCAGAAACCCGCATATTGGCGGCACAGTGAACGAAAACCCTGCGTTCCGGGTTCTCCTGCATCGCCGCGCAGAACTGCTGAAAATCTGCTTCGCTGGGACTTCCAAAGTCGACCGGGATGTGAACGTAATCCATGCCGAGCGATTCCACGAGTTGCTGCTCATCGTGGATGGCGTTCTCGGCATGATGCGGCGCGAGGTTGATGACCCGCTGAAAACCGGCGGACTGTATGGCTGAAAACTGACTGCGCGTCGGCTGGCCGGCGCTGTCAATCTGCGGGGAGATGCGCAGATAATTGAAAATATCGGTCAGTTGGGTGCCACTGCGCTGGCGCTGAAACAGCGTTCGGACGAACCCGGCACTGGTGCGGACCGTGCTGCTGGCATTGAGGAAGCGCACGTCGGCGTACTGGGCGATCTCTTTCAGGTTGCGTTGCAGTTTTTTCATGTTGTGTTTGCCTCCCCGTCACCAGCCACCGCCGCCACCGCCGCCGCCACCACCACCGGAAGAGCCGCCGCCACCGCCGCCTGAGCTGCTCCCGGAAGAGGTCACCACCGAGCTTGCGACACCACTGCTGATGGAAGAGCCGAAGCTGTGCGCGGAGAAGGCACCTCCACGATACCATGTCGGCTGGTACGCGCCGGCTTCGTCCACATGAAGTGCTTCGGCAAACGCGGCACCCCAGGCATCTTCGACGTCGAGCGCGACCGCGTAGGGCAGAAACCGTTCGAACAGTTGCGGGGTTCGTTCCGGTGGATTCTTCAGCTTGAGCATGTCTGCTTCCGCGAGTTGGAGGTACTCCCGGAAGCCGGCGATATGGTCCAGCAGTTCGCGCCCCTTCAGCGAGGGTGCCTTCATCCAGTGATAGAAGCCCAGCGTCATGACAATGCCGCCGAGCAGCACTGCGCAGTAGGCATAACTGGTCGTGGTGACCACCGGCAGCAGACCGGAAATGCCACCGGCTGCAAATGGAATCACCATGGCGGTGAATAGCAGTGCGTGGGCAAGACTCGCGAAGCCGGGACTTCGGTACCGCCAGAGGTTGGTTGCGGTGATGCACAGGGAGTAGACGACGCCCCCCCAGACACTGGCCCAGATGAGCGCGAAAACCACGGAAAATCCGTCTCCGGGATTGTTCTCATTGATGGCCAGCGCAGAGGGCAGCATGCAGATAAGGAAAAGGATGAGCCCCAGGCAAGTCCAGCGGTAGTTGTTGCTGAAATAGATGGTTTCGTAGTTTTTCTGCAGGCTTCGCTGGTGTTTTTCACGGGCCCGGCGAATCCGGCTCGCCATGCGTTTCTCCAGCGTGATCGACTTCGTACTGCCCAGCAGCCCCTGGTAGAGCGCTTTCTCTCCCGCTGCCATCTCCCTGGTGCGCGGATTCAGGCGGGTCAGCGTGTACTCAGGCTTGCCCCAGCTGTAAGCACGCTCCTCGCTGATCTCGATGTGACCGTTGGCGGCCAGGTTGATGATCGCTGCGGCCATGGTCTTGTCGTCATATCCCATGCGCCGGATGTAGCGCATCGCTGCTGGAGAGTAGCGCGCATTCGGCTCATAGTGCGGGACCAGCGGGCCGGCGCGCGGGTCCCTGCCAATCCGCAGCCAGGCTGTCAGAAAGTAGATCAACGTCACGAGCAGGGCGCCCAGGGCCAGAACCACATCACGATTATCCTGCAAGGCCTTCTGCCAGCGCTGGGTCGCCGTCGGCCGCGCAATGTGTCCGGCCTCCCAGGCGACCGAAACGGTCAGACCTTCGCCTCTCCAGTACTCTCTTGTGTTGCGGATGGTCACCTCGCCGCCGTAGGAGATCTGGGCGCGGAAGTCCTGATCCTGTTGTCCCGTCGTGCCGCTGTAGCCGGAGACCTCGATGCTGTCGGGTGGTATCGATCCAGGGATCCGGATACGTGCCGAGATCTTGTTGATGGGAAAGTCCCAGCGATTGCCGGTGACGTTCCAGTAGAGTTCGTCCAGCGTCTTGTGATGTCGAATCTGCCAGTCCGCCAGATACTGAATGGTGTAGGTGTGCTGGCCGGGTTTCAGTTGTCGATTTTGCTGGCCCATGTATATGCGCAGGACATGGCGCATCACCCGGGTGTGGTAGGGCTCCGGGGTGCCATTGCGCAGCACCTGCAGGATTGTGAACGTGCGCTCGTCGCGACCGCCCCACCCGGTCCAATGGGTACGGATCAGTTCCCGGTAAATGCCGCGGCGGATGGAGCGTCCCTCCGCTCGCACGGTGATGGTTTCAGTTACCAAAACAGCGCCGTTTTCCTGCACCTGAATATCGGCGTTGAAATTCAGGATGCGCTCGTCCGCCAGCGCGGGCAGATGGTAGCCGTTGAACAGGAACCAAAGGAGCAGCATCCATCGGGAGGCCGACTGCTGCTGCGTTACAGCCGCTTCCGCGAACGTGGATTGCTTATGGCCACTCATACGGTTTTCCGGGTACGGGCCGTGCAGCTGACACCACCTCGCCTTGGATCGCCGGCGCCGCGCGCGCCGGAGGCCGAGAACTCCACTGCGTGCACGCCGCCAAAGAACAGGCTCTGTTCATCCCAGCAATGGTGGTGCGGCCAGCGTTTGCAGAGGTCGGTTACCTCGGCGGCCGGGAAGCCGGGTTCCAGGCTGAGCAGACCACCCTCCAGGTGCATACGCGGCGCGGAGATGGCAGCATCCAGTCTCATGCCCAGTGCCAGCCGATTCACAATCACCTGCAGGATCGCACTGCGGATGCGGTTGGAACCGCCGGAACCCAGCGCGATACGCGAGCCGTCCGGCAGTTCCAGCAGTGTGGGTGCCATCATGGACGTCATGCGTGTGTCAGGCCGCCAGCGGTGAAAGCCCCGTGGGTTGAGGTCTTCCTCGCCGAGCATATTGTTCAGCATCAGCCCGCGATCGCCGATCAATTCGCCGCAGCCTTCCCCATTGCTCACGGTGAGTGCGGCCAGACGGCCCTGCGTATCGACGACACTGATATGCGTGGTACCACGCGGGCACTGGGCCCGTCCCTGCAGCGTCCTTATGTACTGATCGATTGCAACATCGCCCAGCAGACTGCGGGCTTCTCCGGCGAAGGGGTCCTCGAAATCGATGTCGTGACGCACCTGCCCGGTCATGTCGAGGACCTGTGCCAGGCGTTCGGCGTCAACACCCGGCCCGCCACCGAGCCGCTCCAGCAGTTTCAGGCCAAAGCAGATCAGGGTCCCGCCCGAAGATGGGAGGGGGTTGGTGTGCACACGTGATCCCCGATAGCTTGCTTGCAGCGGTTGCCTGCGCTGCACGCGGTAGGCGGCCAGATCACCACCGCTCACCAGTCCGCCGGACGCACAGAACGCGATGATTTCGCGGGCGAGTTCGCCCCGGTAAAAGTAGTCTTCGCCGTGCTTCGCCAATGCCTGCAGCGTATCGCCCAGTGCAGGCAACCGCAGGGTCTCTCCGGATTGCGGTAGCCGGTTCGTGCCGCAATCCGGGCGATACAGGCAGCGTGTTGCTGCTGTGTTTTGATAGATCGGTGCGACGATGCGGAACACGTCGGCCTGAAATGCGTTCATTGTGACGCCTTCTCGAGCCAGCCGCAGCGCGGGCTCGATGATGCGCGGCAGTGGCAGGCTGCAGAGGTCTGCGTGGATGGCGAAAATGCCCGCCGGGACACCCGGCACGGCCACCGCGGCCCGGCCGATGTGAAACTCCTGCGTGGTGGTACCAAAGTCGGCGTGTATGGGATGAAAATCGAGTTTGTCCGAGACCCGGGGCGCGGTCGGTGTCTGGCAGAAAAAGTCGTAAAGTACCGGGGCACGCCCAGCCTCGGCTGCCATCAGGAAGCCACCGCCACCCAGCGATGCAAGGACGGGTTCCGCAAAGAAGGCTGCGCACAGCGATGCCAGGGCGGCATCGAATGCGTTGCCCCCGTCTTCCAGGATTTCAATGGCGGCGCGCGCGGTCTCCGGATGTCCGCAGGCGACTGTACCGCCGTGGGATCCGCTCGGTGCTGCCTGCAAAGACACGCCCCCCTCGATTTGTGCGGCTTATCCTGCTGTCAGCATACCGGAGAGTGCTGTCGCGATGCCCAGGAAGGACAAAAAGCCGGCAATATCCGTGATGGTCGTCAGAATGATGGAGGAGGACGCTGCCGGATCCTGTCCGAGCTTTTTCAGCACGATGGGGACCAGCGCGCCGGCAACCGCGGCAATGCTCATGGAGGCGATCATGGCGAGTCCGATGATCAGCGCCAGTCCCTCGCTGTTGCTCCAGAAATAAACACCGACTCCGCAGGTGACTGCAATGGCGAGACCATTGACGATACCGGCAACCAGCTCTTTGCGGGTGACCCGCCACCAGTGACGCGTTGTGATCTCGCGGAGCGTGAGGCCACGCATGGTGACTGCCAGTGCCTGGGCGCCGGTGTTCCCCGACTGCCCCGCGGCAATGGGCAGCAGGATGGCGAGCGCAGTGAACTGGGCGATGGTTGCTTCAAATGCCCCAACCACAGCACTCGCCAGGAACGCGGTGGCCAGATTGATCTGCAGCCATGGCAGGCGTTTTTTAACGGCGAACCAGCTGCTGGACAACGCGCGTTCATCCTTGCTGACGCCCACCATGGTCTGGAATTCGGCTGCAATGTCTTCCTTGACCGCATCCATCACACTGGTCTGATGAATGATGCCGAGCATCTGTCCGTCCATGTCGACAACGGGCAGCGCGCTGATGCGTGTTTTTTCCAGCGTGGCCACGACTTCTTCATGCGGATCCAATGGCGTGACATATCCGCGCAATGGCACGGATATCGAGGCCAGGGTCTGGGAGGCGTCCGCCAGCGCCAGTCGCTGCATGTCTACCTGACCACAAAGACGCAACTCGTCGTCCAGCAGGAACAGGTGCTGCAGGCTGGAGATCTGCTGCTCACGTAATTGCCGCACCACATCGCCGACCGACA
>JBFKXW010000097.1:0-8391 GCA_041637915.1 Pseudomonadales bacterium
CACAACCCCACCGGAGATCGATACTTCCACTATGAAACGTCAGGCGCTGACATTCCAACCCGATGCTAACAAGCGTACGGGAAACGGGCTCACCAGAACCCTAACCAAAGTTGGGAACGGCCCGGGCACCTGTCCCCGAGCACGGTGACGGGGCATGCAGGCTAAATTAGAATTGCCCTCAATTCACAACATTAATTAATTGTTTTGTAAGCAATTTCTCAATCACAACCTGATCCGGCAGGCGCTTTCCGGTTTCATCGTGGAGCAAATCCACATTCTCCAGAACCACCTTGTGGTCTGCCACGAAAGTATCCAGGGAGCCGCTGCCCGAACGATCTTCCTCGTGCCCAATCAGGATCGAAGTGTGGCCATTCTCCAACTGAAAACGGAGATAGTGGCTCAACGTATCTGCGCTCGTGGTGTTGCTGGCGTCCAGACCTTCGTTCACCAGGAGATCATGCAGCTCGAGAATGTCGCCCTTGTGCTCCGCATCCACCACCTGGAAGTCATGAATGATGTCCGTCGAGGCGGTGGAATCCAGATGATAGACCGCCTGGTCGTGACCGGGGCCACCCCAGAAGTGGTTGATACCGCCCCGGTTCCCCTCCAGCAGGGACGCCAGACGGACCTCCATCTGCGCCCCTCCAACGGCCTCTTCCTGCGTACGTTGTTCATAGGCTGCGAAATCGTCCTGCGCGAAGGGCAGCTCAACAACCTCAGTTTCCTCTTCGTCCTCCACAACCTCCACATTGGATTCCGCCTTCTCTGCAGAATCCTGCTTGGACAGGGCTGCCTGCCGCAGTGCGGCATCTGCCTCCGCGAGTCGGGCAGCAAGTGAGGAAGACGGCGTCGCCTGACGGGCCTTTTCGGCGATTTCCTGCTCTTCCTGCTCCTGACGTTCCTGCTCCTCGCGCTCACGCCGTGCCTGTTCAGCCCGCGCGTGCGCCTCCTGCGCTTCCCGCTCCAACCGCGCCTGCTCAGCATTCTCGCGCGCCTGCTCAGCCTCGCGTACCAGGCGCTCCTGTTCCTCGCGCTCCCGTGCCTCGCGCGCCGCCTGCTCCTCACGCTCACGCGCCTGCTGCGCCTCGCGCTCGCGGGCTTCCTGTTCCTCACGCTCGCGGGCTTCCTGTTCCTCGCGCTCGCGGGCTTCCTGCTCCTCGCGCTCGCGGGCTTCCTGTTCCTCGCGCTCGCGGGCTTCCTGCGCCTCGCGCTCGCGGGCTTCCTGTTCCTCACGCTCGCGGCGTTCCTGCTCCTCGCGCTCGCGGGCTTCCTGTTCCTCACGCTCGCGGGCTTCCTGTTCCTCACGCTCGCGGCGCGCCCGTTCCTCGTGAATACGGGCGATCGCCTCTGAGATCGCCCCATCGATGGTGCTGGCGTCCGCCGAGAGGCCGGTCTCCTGCAGGGCAGTGGCAACCAGATGCAAGGCGTCTTTCGGGTCTGCAGCAACATCCTGCAGATCGTCCTGACGCGCCCACAGAACCGGCAACATCTTCCGCAAACCGGCTTCCAGATCACTCACTCCGTTACGATCCAGCGCTCGCACGGCAAGCGCTACCGATGCGCTGCGAACGCCATCACTCGGCTGGCGACCGGCATCATGCCCTGCAAGCAGGACCCCCGTGACCACTTCGCCGAACTGCTCGGAACGCACAGCGCCATCCCGCAAACCATCGCGCGCCGACTGCACGGCATTGGGGATCAGCGCAACCGCCTGCCCCTGTCCATCCAGCGCATCGATCAGGTGCACGAGTTGTGCAGGCGGGATGTCAACGCCCGCGTTCTGTACTTCCAGAATCACTTCGGCACCCACCCGCAAGGTCTCTTCCGACGCACCTTTCAGGTCGCCTGCGAGGCTGGCGCGCAGCAACTCCGACGCGAGCGCACGCTGGCGCAGGATCTGCTCGTCGGTAAGCAGATGCAGGAGTGCCGCACTGGCCTCGGTCAGGCCCTCATCCGCCGCGACTTCCTGTGAAAAAGCAATCTGCAGCACCAGTCCGAAAACACTTTCCCGGCTCTCCGCGCAGGCGGCGAGCACCTGTGTTGCCACATCCAGGTGTTGCGTGCTGGGTTGCCCGGCAATGCCGAGGCCCGCGGAAAGCAGTGCCTTGCCCCGCTCTCCCACGCGGGCTGCGTCGTCGGGATCATGCGGCGCGATGTCGGCAATCATCACCTTGGCAAGTGCCGTGATCGAGGAAATCTCCTCGATCTGCTCCGCCACGCCACTGCGTAACAGGCCGCCCAGCAACAGGCCGGCAGACGCCGGGGCGGGCAGGCCCGTCTGCTGGGCTGGCAATACGCCAAACAACGCATTCACCGCCCGCTGCAGCGCCGGCATAGACGCGCGTCCACCTGCCTGTACAGACGCCCGGAACAATGCGCTCAGGAGGGCTTCCATGGCATCCGACCCACTGACTGCGATGCCATCGACGGCAATCCGCTCCAGCACGGCACGCAGGATGGCCTGAATGTGTGGCTGTGGCGGAAGTTGCCCGGCAGGCTGACTGGCCAGGGCTCCGGTCAGGTAGCGCTGGATCATCTCCGGGCTGTTGATCTTCTCCTCCGCCAGGCGGACGCCATCGAGCACCCCTTGGAGCGCCCGGGAGATCGCCACCGAATCCAGCGGTGGCGCGCCCGGTTCCGGCTTGCCCAGCACGCCACGTACAACGTTCTGCAGCACGGACGGGGTCGGTACACGGCTTTCGCCCGGCAACCCGGCGAGCACAGCCCGCACCACGTGCCGGAACACCTCCGGATCGGGTGTGCCGAGGCGAGCCAGGCCGCCCCCCAGAGCGCCCTGAATCAGGTGCTCCAGAATCTGTGGCTCCGGCAATACGCCGTCACCGAGCCGCAGACCTCCGATCAGGCCGCGAATCACATTGCTGATCTTCGCGGTCGGGTCGCTGGGACGCAATTGGCCATGCAGCATGCCGCGCACCAGCGTTTCAAGCAGCGCCGGGCTGTAGTCCAGCGCTTCACAACCACCGATCAGGCCAGCAAAACATTCCGCAATGACTTCCGGCACCGGGTGCGGCAGATAACCATCGATCGGGTCCAGACCGCCACCCAGCACACCCTGCGCCACGGCCTCCAGCAACGCGCCAGACGCCTGACCGGCCTGCTCCTGGCGCAAGGCACTGATCACCCCGGCGACAGACTGACTGATCGCTTCCTCACTGACTGCGCCCAGTGGCGAGACCGGCAGCGTGTCACGGAGGACGCCCCGAACAGCGGCCCGCAAGGTCTGTGCACCTGCGGCATCGTTGCCCAGCACCGGCAGCCCCCGCAAAGCACCGCACATCGCGTGCGCGACGGTGGCGGCTTCGGGGATGCCGTTTTCGCCCGCCGGGAGTGGCTCATCCAGAACCCCCGCCAGCAATTGTTCCAGTACCTGGGCTTCCGGAACCGGTTGTTTGCCGGTGCTGCGCACAGCAGACGCGGGCAGCCCGCCAATCAGTCCGGAGAAACTCGCCGCGATATGTGCCACCGGTGGCAGTGCCCCCGCTTCGCGCGGCAGACCGTCGCCGAGGAGCGTGCGGGAAATCCGACTCAGCAGCGGTTTCGGCGGTACCCGCTCAGCACCGGTCGGCAGCGCCCCGGAAACGCCCATCAGGCCAATCGCCAGACCACGTGACTCCGGAGTGCCATCGGCCTGCAGAGGCAGGTGCCCGCCGACCACGCCGCGGATTGCACTGCACAACATGTCGGACTCGGGCCAGCCCGCGTTGTTCTTTGGCAGCGCAGCCAGCACGCCGCGCAGCGCGTGGGAAATCGCTGCACTGCTCGGCATGCCATGAACACCATGGTCCAGGCCACCTCCGAGCACACCGCGCACTACCGGTTCGAGTTCCGCGCTGATCTCGCCGGGCCCTTCGCCACTGACCAGCAGCACGTCGAGCATGGCCTGTGTAGCCAGTTCTATCGGCTCTGCATTTGGGATGCCGTCGCGGCCCACGGGTGCACCACCGCCCAGCGCTGCCTGCGCCAGTGCGGTCAGTTTCTCCGACTGGAACGGGTCGGACCCTGCCGCCCGAACCCCGCGCAGCAGGCCCTCGAAGACCGGCCGGACGGTTTCGACACCAAACAGGCCGTTTCCATCCACCGGCAGACAGCTGCCCATCAGACCCTGCAGCGCGGCCTGCAATATGGACGGCTCCTCCACGCTGCCATCCGGCAGTGCCCGTAACACCCCTTCGGCAGCAGAGGAAATGATGGACACTTCCGGCAATCCGGAAGCACCCGGACGCAAACCGCCGGCGAACACGCCACGGATGACGGGCTCGAGAACCATCGGCTCCGGCACCAGTCCTTCACCGTCGACGATGCCACGAAGCACGGACGACACCACATGCTCAATATACGCCGCGTCCGGTATCGCGCCCTGCTCTGGTGCGCCGATCCCGCCGGCAAGCACACCCCGCAACAGGTGCTCGCGCACCACAGCGGCCTCTTCGTCGCCCTGCGACATTTCGGCAATGGAGAACACGCCACGCACGGACTTCTCAATCATTTCGGAGGCGGGCGGTTCCGCGCTCACACAAGAGAGCCCGCCGCATAATGCGCCAGCAACCAGACGCTCGAGACGCTGGGGATCGATCAGCACCCCGGCCCGGCCGGAGAACCCTTCCAACAATCCGCTGACCACCCGCTTGATGCCATCGCTGCTGGCACGCGCATCCGTTTGCGGATTCAGTCCACCACCCAGTACGCCGGCAGCCAGCGCCGCGACAATTGCCGGGTCCGGCAGCCCCCTTATGGCCGCAGGCAGCGCCGCGACCAGACCCTGCACGACTGCACCCAGTGCATTCCGCGACGGCAGCGCCTCCGGATCGCTGGCCAGGCCACCGGCCAGCAAGCCGCGCACGAGCGTTTCGAGCACGGCGGGTTCAGGCACAGAGCCCTGCGTTCCGGGCAGACCGGCGAGCAAGCCCTGCAGCGCGGTGCGAATGGCCGGGATGGGCGGGTGCCCCGCCTCGTTGCTTTGCAGCCCGCCCGCCAGCACACCGCGCACGACCGACTCCAGTTCTTCCGCAGCGGGCAATTCATCCGGCCCGCTGACCATGCCCGAGAGCATGCCGTTGAAGGCCAGTTCGATCGCCTCCGGACCAGGCACACCGGCCTCGTTGACTTCAAAACCACCAGCCAGGATGCCCGCGACCGCAGCCTGCAGCAGATCCCCCTTGAATTCCTGTTCATCACTACGCAAAGCGGCGTGCACGCCACGCACCACGGGCGCAATGGAACCGGCGCCAAACAGGCCGGATGCATCAACCGGGATGCGGTGCTCCAGCAATGCGGTCACGATGCGTTGCAGACCCGTTGGTGAACAGGTGCCGGCATCCTGGAAGAATCCACCCAGCGCGCCGCGCAGGACGTGCTCAAGCGTGCCGGCAGAGAAACCACCACTGGCAGTGCGCGGCAGCGGACCGTGCAGTACACCGTCAAAACAGCTGTCCAACAGCAGGTCGCCTGGTAATCCGGTTTCGTCCATCGCAGCCTCGGGCAGCGCCGCGCAGATGCCGCGCAGGTGTGCGGCGAGGACGTCCGGCAAGGCCACAGCAGCAGAACCGACCGGGAGGCGGCCGATCACACCCATGATCGCGCCCGCGAACACCGAGGGCTGCGGTGTACCGGAGCCACTCTGTGGTAATACGCCCAACGCCCCGGAGAGCGCGGTCTCGACCGCCCGGGTGCGCGTTTCGGAAGCGGGCGCCCCGGGCAATTGCCCGCCCAGCAGCCCCTGCAAGCCCGCAACGAGATGAACCCGGGACGGCTCGTTGCCGTCGTTCATCTGCAATCCTTCCAGGATGGCGGCCAGGCTGGCGCCCACCCCTTCGCGACCGATCGCCGGCGCAGTGGGATCAATTCCGCCGAACAGGGCTGCGGTGATCGCGTTGGTGAGAATCTGCGGTGCCGGGCGGCCCGGATAGCCGGGCTCGTGATGACAGATTGCAGTGACGAAGGTCTGCAGCGCCTCGGTGTCCACGCCACCATCCGGCTGCAGGAGTGCTTCGCCGAGTACGCCCTGAATGACGGCCCGGTACGCGGTCGCGTGCGCAGAGTGATGCAGGTCGGCAGGCACCCCTGCCTGGACGGATTCCAGCGCGCTGCGCAGGGTATCTGCCTCGAAAAATTCCGGGTACTGACGGAAACCACCGCTGAACAGGGCCCGCATGCCCCCCTCCATGAGACGCTCCGTTGGCAGCGGCCCCGCACCTTCCGGCGTCAGTGCGGCAATCAGGTCTGCACTGGCCTGCACCATGACCTTGGCGGCCGGCGCCGTGGTGGCTCCTTCCAGGAGGCCGCCGTGCAGGATGCCCAGCAGGCCGGTTTGCAGGCCGGCATGATCCGGGTAGCCGTCTGCGGCCCGCCCGGCCAACCCGGTTTCCAGCGCCGCCGCTCCGAAACCTTCCAGGGCACGGCGAATTGCCAGTTGACCAGGCAAACGGGTTTCCGGGTTGACCGTGAGACAGCCGCGCAGCACGCCCTGCACGGACCACCGTGCGGTCTCATCATTCAGTGCTTCCGCTTCATGGACGCCGCCGAGCACACCGGCCAGTGCATGCCGCACCACTTCCGCGTCCGGCGCACCGTCGCCGGCGGTCGGCAACGTGCCGCCAAGCAGTACCTGAACGGCTTCCTCGAATGGCTCGGGTGAACCCAGCATGGCACGGGTATCTTCCAGCCCCCCCAGGATACCGGCCAGCGCACCGCGGATCGCGGGGATCGAGGGCAGACCGTTTTCGCCCCGTCGCAGGCCTTCGAGCAGAATGGCGTCCAGCACGCAGCGGAACACCTTGGCCTCTGGCAATGCCGACGCCTTCCGGCCCTTGCGCACAGCCGGAAGAACGCCGCGCAGCGCCGCACCGACCACCTGCTGATTCGGCACCCCGTCTGCGTCATGGGTGGTCACACCCTGCAGTGCGGCGGCAATGACCGCGGTCAGATGTTCACCGTGGCGCACACTGTCATCGTCCGGCAGCGCTGCCAGCGAGGAGGCAACCGATGCTTCCACAAGCTCCGGGATCGGGGCGTCACCGTCCTCGGCAAGATCCAGATCACCGCCCTGCAGCGCATGGACCAGGGCCTGCAACTGCTCCGGCGCAGGAACTGCCTCCTCGCTCAACAACGGCAACAGTCCCCGGAGAGCGTTCGTCAATACCTTGTTGTTGATCGTGCCGCCCAGTTGCAAGGCGGTTTTCCCATGCAACGTGCCCAGTGCGAGACCGGAAATCTGTTGCGCATCCAGTGGGCGTTCATCACCCACGTGGGCGCAGAACTGGCGAACCCCTTCGCGCACGCCCGCGGCGGTGTTCGCCAGCGCGACCGAATCCGGTGCCCCGCGCTTGCTCTCCGGCGCGTCGAGTACCGCGCACAACACCCGCTCGAGGATCTCGGTGCCCGGCAGGACCTGCCCGGAAGCCACCGCTCGCAGCACACCATCCACCGCAGCGGCGACACAGTCCTGGCGGACCATGCGGTTCTCGCCCAGCGGCAGGGCACCACCCAACACACCCTGTACCGCACCCCGGAAGGAGGCTGGTTCGGGGAGACCGTATTCCTGTTTCGGCAGACTGGCCAGCACGCCCACCAGGGCATCCCCGATCTGCTGTGCGGTGGGGAACTGATCCGGGCTGGCGCGCAGCGACGTACCCAGTACGCCCTGCACCATGCTTTGCAGCAATGCGGCGTCCGGCACCTGCGGCTGATTGCTCAGTTGCAGGTCAACCATGACGTTGGCGACCACATCCTCAACCCCACCATCTGAGACGGCGGCGTCCGATTCGCCTTCGCCGAGCGACTGCAGTGAAGCCTGTACGATCTGGCTGATATCCTGTTCCAGTGGCTGCTCAGGCACCGCGGCATCCGTCGTCACCGGCTCCGGTGCATCGCCCGACGGCGCTGTGCTTTCCGGCGCGGCGACGGTCTCGTCATCGTCCGCAGCCACCGCCTGCAGCGCTGCCATCACCTCGCTGTCGACCTCTGCTTCGTGGGACTCTTCCGCGGCCGGCGCCTCTTCCATTAACGGCGCGGCATGTTCCTCTGCGGCGGCTTCTGCCGTGTCGGCAGGTACCGCGTCCTCCGGTTCGGAGTCCGCATCCATATCGACTTCGACATAATATTCTTCCTCGTCGTCCGCAGCGACGAACGGCTCCGGTGCTTCGGCTTCCTCAACCGGCTCCCCGGCGGTCGCGCCGGTCGGCACGGTCTCAGTCGCTACCACATCAGGCGCCGGCGCTTCTGCCTCTGCAACGGCAGCGGGCTCTTCCTCCGGCACCGCCTGCACGGGTTCCTCGTGGGTTTCCTCTTCTTCTTGTGCCTGCCGGGGAACCACCGAAAATTCCTTGCCGTCCAGCACCACCCGGGAATCGCTGGCGAGCCCCTTCCGGGACC
>JBFKXW010000098.1:0-8384 GCA_041637915.1 Pseudomonadales bacterium
ACGTAAATTTCAAATAACCTCGGAGGATCAGATCGATGCCACCGGCCCTGCAGACAACATGAGCACACGCCAACAACACAATCCCGCGCAGTACTCGATTCGGGATCTCGCGACAGAATTCGGCGTCACCACCCGATCCATCCGTTTCTACGAGGATCGTGGCCTGCTGTCTCCCGATCGCAAAGGTCAGCAACGCGTGTTCAGTGAAGGCCAGCGAATCCGGCTGATACTGATTCTGCGCGGCAAACGGATGGGCTTTTCACTGGAAGAATGCCGACAGCTGATCGATCTGTACGACCCGCACAGTGGCAACCAGCTGCAACTGGAACGGCTGCTGGCCAAGATCCAGGAACGGCGCAGGGAACTTGCGACCAAACTGAAAGATATCCAGACCACGCAACGAGAGCTCGACGAGGCGGAGCGGCGTTGCCGGGCAGCCCTTTCCGCCCTGCCCGAAACCACGACTTACTCATAAATCCAGGGAGTACCCAGACCCATGTATGCACAATACGGCTCACTTGATTTCGGACTCGACGAGACGACGCAGATCCTGCGGGACCAGGTTCGTCAGTTTGCCCTGCACGAAATTGCCCCACGTGCCGCGCAAATCGATGCGGACAATGAGTTCCCCGCAGACCTGTGGCAGAAAATGGGTGACATGGGGCTGTTGGGGGTCACCGTCGAGGAAACCTATGGCGGTGCCGGTCTCGGCTACCTGCAACATGCCATCATCATGGAAGAGATTTCCCGTGCCTCGGCGGCCGTAGCACTCAGTTACGGGGCGCATTCGAATCTCTGCGTGAACCAGATTCGTCGGAACGGCAGCGACCCACAACGCCAGAAGTACCTTCCCGGCCTGGTCAGCGGCCAGCACGTCGGTGCGCTGGCCATGAGTGAACCGAATGCAGGATCGGATGTTTGCAGCATGACGCTGCGCGCGGATCTGCGCGACGGACGCTACGTTTTGAACGGCAACAAGATGTGGATCACCAACGGACCGGATGCAGACGTACTGGTCGTGTACGCCAAGACCGATCCTGAGAAAGCAGCGCACGGCATCACTGCATTCATCATTGAGAAAGGCTTTCCGGGATTCAGTACTGCCCAGAAGCTCGACAAGCTGGGCATGCGTGGCTCAAATACCTGTGAGCTCGTATTCGAAGACTGCGAAGTGCCGCCAGAAAACGTGCTGGGCGGGGAAAATCGCGGCGTGCAGGTCCTGATGAGTGGGCTGGATTATGAACGCGTCGTTCTTTCCGGTGGGCCGATCGGGATCATGCAGGCGTGCCTCGATGCGGTGCTGCCCTATATTCATGAACGGAAGCAATTCGGACAGCCGATTGGCGAGTTCCAGTTCATCCAGGGCAAGGTCGCCGATATGTACACCAATCTGAACGCCAGCCGGGCGTACCTTTACGCAGTCGCACAGAGTTGTGACCGGGGTGAGGCCACCCGCAAGGACGCTGCCGGCGTGATCCTGTTCTGTTCTGAGAAAGCCACGCTGATGGCGCTGGAAGCCATTCAGTGCCTCGGCGGCAACGGCTACATCAATGAATATCCCACCGGCCGCCTGTTGCGCGACGCCAAGCTCTACGAGATCGGCGCCGGCACCCAGGAGGTACGCCGGATGCTGATCGGTCGCGAACTTTTCTCGGAAAGCCGCTGATGCCTGTCATTGAGAGCAAGATCGATCGCAACAGCGAAACGTTCCAGTCCAACGCAGCAGCCATGCGCGCGCTGGTCAACGACCTGCACGAAAAAGTAGCGGTCAACGCCGCGGGCGGTGGGGAGAAAGCCGTCGCCAAGCATGTCGCAAAAGGAAAACTGCCACCGCGAGAACGGGTCCGGCAGTTGCTGGACCCCGGCGCGCCCTTTCTGGAACTGTCACAGCTGGCAGCCTGGGAGGCCTATGAAGACTTCGTTCCGGCGGGCGGCTGTATCACCGGCATTGGACGCGTGGAAGGCCGCGAGTGCCTGATCGTCGCCAACGATGCAACGGTCAAGGGCGGCACCTACTACCCGTTGTCCGTGAAGAAACACCTGCGCGCGCAGGCCATTGCGGCACAGAACCGCCTCCCCTGTATTTATCTGGTCGACTCCGGCGGCGCGAATCTGCCGCGACAGGACGAGGTGTTCCCGGATCGCGAGCACTTCGGCCGCATCTTCTTCAATCAGGCCAACATGTCAGCGCAGGGCATCCCGCAGATTGCGGTGGTGATGGGCTCCTGCACCGCAGGGGGCGCCTATGTGCCGGCCATGGCAGATGAAAGCATCATCGTCAAAGGGACCGGAACCATCTTTCTGGCCGGACCGCCGCTGGTCAAAGCAGCAACCGGCGAGGAGGTCAGCGCGGAGGAACTGGGTGGCGCGGAGGTGCATACCAAGGTCTCCGGCGTTGCAGATCACTACGCTGAAAACGATGCGCATGCACTGGCATTGGCGCGCCGATGCGTTGCCAACCTCGCCGGTGCGAAGCAGGCCCCTGCAGGGCTGCTGACCGGCAGCGTGACGGAACCGCTCTACCCCGCTGAGGATATCTACGGCATCCTGCCGCAGGAACTCCGACAGCCGTACGATGTGCGCGAAATCATTGCACGGCTGGTGGATGGCTCTGCGTTTGATGAGTTCAAGAGAAACTACGGCACCACGCTGGTGTGCGGTTTCGCCGCATTGCATGGTGTCCGCATCGGCATCATCGCCAACAATGGCATTCTGTTCTCAGAATCCGCACTCAAGGGTGCCCACTTCATTGAACTCTGTACGCAGCGTGGCATCCCCCTGCTGTTCCTGCAGAACATCACCGGCTTCATGGTCGGCAAGAAGTATGAAGCCGGCGGCATTGCCAAGGACGGCGCCAAGCTGGTGACCGCCGTCGCCTGCGCCCGCGTGCCGAAGTTCACGGTGCTGATCGGCGGCAGTTTCGGCGCCGGCAACTACGGGATGTGCGGGCGTGCCTACGAACCGCGATTCCTGTTCAGCTGGCCGAATTCGCGGATCTCCGTCATGGGAGGCGAACAGGCAGCCGGTGTATTGACCGACGTGCGCAGTGCGTCGCTGGCGGCGCGCGGCAATCCCTGGGATGACGCCGACCGCGAGGCCTACCGTGCCGAAATCATCAGCCAGTACGAGCATCAGGGCCACCCGTACTATGCCACTGCGCGGCTCTGGGATGACGGCGTCATTGACCCGGCGCAGACCCGCAGCGTGCTTGGCCTGGCGCTGTCTGCCACGCTGAACGCGCCGGTGGAATCCACCCGCTTCGGCGTCTTCCGGATGTAAGCCATGAAAAACACCTTGCTGATCGCCAATCGCGGCGAAATCGCCTGCCGCGTGATCCGAACCGCCAGAGCGCTTGGTTGGAAAACCGTTGCAGTCTACTCGGATGCCGACGCCCGGGCACTGCATGTGCGGCTGGCCGACACCGCCGTGCGCATCGGCGCCGCACCTGCCAGTGAAAGTTACCTGCGCCAGGATGCCGTGCTGGACGCCGCCCGGCGCACTGGCGCTCAGTTCATCCACCCAGGGTATGGGTTCCTCGCGGAGAACGCAGCGTTCGCACGAGCCTGTGAAGAAAACAACATCACCTTCGTCGGCCCGACCGCGGCCGCCATCGATGCCATGGGCGACAAATCTGCCGCCAAGCACCGCATGGAAGCGGCCGGGGTCCCCTGCCTGCCCGGCTATCATGACGAAGACCAGTCAGATGCCGCCCTGCTGACCGCTGCACGGCAAATCGGTTTCCCGGTGCTGCTCAAGCCAAGCGCAGGGGGTGGCGGTAAGGGCATGCACATCGTACACAGCGAAGCAGATCTGCCGGCACTGCTGGAAACAGCCCGTCGCGAGGCGCGCGGTGCGTTTGGCGATGACCGCATGCTGATCGAGAAGTATCTGGAGCGTGCGCGCCACGTCGAAATCCAGGTGTTCCGCGATACCCACGGAAATGCTGTTTACCTGTTTGAGCGCGACTGCTCGGTGCAGCGGCGTCACCAGAAGATCATCGAGGAAGCGCCCGCGCCCGGCGTGGATGATGCGTTGCGCACGCGCATGGGGGAAGCTGCCGTGCAGGCAGCCGATGCGATTGAGTACCGGGGTGCCGGCACAGTCGAGTTCCTGCTGGCTCCCGACCACGCCTTTTACTTCATGGAAATGAACACGCGCCTGCAGGTTGAACACCCGGTCACCGAAATGATTACCGGGCAGGACCTGGTGGCCTGGCAACTGGCCGTGGCGCTCGGAGACACGCTGCCGCTGCGTCAGGAGGCGCTGTCAATCCGCGGCCACGCGGTGGAGGCGCGGCTCTATGCCGAGGATCCCGACCGCGGCTTCCTGCCCAGCATCGGCGCCTACAGGAATGTCCACTTTCCGGACACCGAGGACGGCCTGCGAATTGATAGTGCCATTCTGCCCGGAACGGCCGGCGTGGTCAGCGCCCATTATGACCCGATGCTGGCCAAGGTGATCGCCTGGGGACAGGACCGGCCTGCTGCCGTGGCACGCCTGGCCGATGCACTGGCGCAGATTCAGGTCCCGGGTATCACCACCAATGCACCCTTCAATCAGGCCATCCTGCAGCATCCCGCGTTTCAGGCTGCCGACCTGAGCACACGGTTCCTGGAAGACCATGAAATCTCCACCGCCCTTTCTGAACAGACTCTGGAGCGGGCGCTGGCGGCGGCGGCCATCGCGACCGTGCAGGCACTTTCCAACCGCAGCCTGGCCGCCGATCCGTGTTCTCCCTGGGCCCGAATCGAAGGCTGGCAGCTGAATGCCCCGGCACAGATTCATCTGCGACTCTGTCGGGGCGACGTGGTCCATGACGTGCGTCTGCTGCCTTCTGACTGTATGGGCACTTTCCAGGTGGAGGACACCGGCCTGCAGGGCCACATGGAGGGCGAACAGGTCGTGCTCGAAGCGTCCGGTGTCCGGCGTGCGATTCGCGCCTGCGTCCAGGATGCAGACGTCACCGTGTTCATGCCCGAGGGGCCCGTCCACCTGACGCACTGGCAGGCAGATGCCAGCGGCAGCCACGCGGAGGAAGACGGCGCCTGTCATGCACCGATGAGTGGCACGATTGTGGCTATTGTCGCGGAAGCAGGCACTGATGTGGCGCGCGGTGACAGCCTGGTCGTGATGGAGGCGATGAAGATGGAACACACCCTGCGAGCGCCTGCAGCCGGCCGTGTGCAGGCCGTGCTGTGCGCGGTCGGGGAACTGGTGCAGGAGGGCCAGACTCTGCTGGAGCTGGAGGAGTCCGAATGATGGCGCTGCCGCAGCGGGTGCGCATCGTGGAGGTGGGCCCGCGGGATGGGCTGCAGAACGAGCCAGGCGAACTCGGCATCGAAACCCGGATCGGCCTGGTGGAGCGTCTGACCGGCACCGGACTGGCGTACATCGAGGCGGGCAGTTTCGTCTCACCGAAATGGGTGCCGAAAATGGCTGGCTCCGGGGAGCTGCTGAAGCGCTTACATCGCGGTGCCGGCGTCACCTATGCTGCCCTCACCCCCAACCTGCGCGGGCTGGAAGATGCGCTGGCCAGTGATGCAGACGAGGTGGCCGTGTTTGCGGCGGCGTCGGAGACCTTTTCAGAACGCAACATCAACTGTTCGGTGGCCGAGAGCCTGGCGCGGTTTGAACCGGTGCTCCAGCGCGCCCGCGAAGCCGGCGTACCGGTCCGGGGATATCTCAGCACCGTGATCGCCTGCCCCTACGAAGGTGACGTGCCGGCTGAACGGGTTGCCGAACTCGCAGACCAACTGTACCGGATGGGCTGCCGGGAAATTTCGCTGGGTGACACCATCGGCCGGGGCACGCCCGGCTCGGTCACCCGCATGATCGAGTCTGTCGCACAACGCGTACCCGTAGAGCACCTCGCGGTGCATTTTCACGACACCTACGGCCAGGCGCTGGCCAACATCCTGGCCAGCCTGCAACTCGGCATTGGCGTTGTGGACGCAGCCGTTGCCGGACTGGGCGGTTGCCCCTACGCGGCCGGTGCCAGTGGCAACGTCGCCACCGAGGATGTTGTGTACATGATGGAGGGCCTGGGCATTGAGACCGGCATCGATTTCCCGCGCTTGTGCCAAACTGGTGCGTGGATTACCGAACAACTCGGGCGCAGCAATCAATCGCGCGCCGGGCAGGCCTGGCTGGCAGCCCAAGGGCAGGCCGCTGACGGATGAAGGGGCCGTCGCGGGGCGCGGGCCGGGTTGTTGCTGAACAGGCATTGAGGGGAGAACGGCACGCATGCTGAGTGACAAGATTGGTGAGGTCATCTGGACGCCATCAGAAGAACGGGTTCAGAAATGCAATCTGACCCGCTATATGCAGTTTGCGCGCAAGCTCACGCGGCGGTCGTTCACCAGTTATGAAGAGCTCTACTCCTGGTCCGTCGATGTGCCGGACCAGTTCTGGTATAGCATCTGGGAATTCTGCAGCATCGTCTCGGACAACCAGCCGGAAATCCTGCTGGAAAATCGCAACAGGATGCCCGGTGCCAACTGGTTCCCCGGCGTCAAACTGAATTTCGCGGAAAACCTGCTGCAACACCGGGACATGTACCCCGCGTTGATCTTCCATAATGAACGCGGCGCACGGCGCATGCTGACCTACCGGGATCTGCACGAGCAGGTTTCCGGCCTCGTGCGTGCGTTGCGTGAGGCCGGTGTCGAGCCGGGTGACCGCGTGGCAGCGTACATGCCCAACCTGCCGGAGACCGTACTGGTCATGCTGGCAACGACCGCGATCGGCGCGATTTTTACGTCCTGCTCGATGGACTTCGGCACAGCGGCGGCGCTGGACCGGTTCGGCCCGGTGCAACCAAAGATTCTGTTTGCCGCAGACGGCTATTTCTACGCGGGCAAAACCATTGACTGTCTTGATCGCGTGCGCGACCTTCAGCACCGGCTGGAGGGACTGGAGCGCACCGTGATCGTCCCGTACCTGCAGCCATTGCCGGCACTGGACGGATTCCGGTCCACCACCCTCCTGCCCGAGTTTTACGAGCCCGGCCCGGCGTTCATTGAGTTCGAACGCTTTCCGTTCGACCATCCTGTGTACATCCTGTACTCCTCCGGTACCACCGGCAAACCGAAGTGCATCATGCATGGTGCCGGCGGCACCCTGCTCCAGCACCAGAAGGAACTGGTCCTGCATACCGATGTTCGGCGTGAACATGCCATTTTCTTTTACACCACCTGCGGCTGGATGATGTGGAACTGGTTGGTGTCCTCACTCGCCGTGGGGGCACGGATCGTGCTGTTTGATGGCTCACCGTTTCACCCCACCGCATCGGTCCTGTTCGATCTGGCGGAAAAGGAACGTATTACGGAATTCGGCGTCAGTGCAAAATACCTGGCTGCGGCAGAAAAGCAGGGCGTGGTGCCGGCCTTCACGCATCACCTGCCGGCCCTGCGCACCATCCTTTCGACCGGTTCGCCGCTGCTGCCGCAGAGTTACAACTACGTGTACCGCGATATCAAGCGGGACGTCAGCCTCGCCTCCATTTCGGGTGGCACCGACATCATCTCCTGTTTTGCACTGGGAAATCCGCTGCTGCCGGTGCGGCGCGGTGAACTGCAGTGCCGCGGGCTGGGCATGAACGCGCAGGTATTAGACGATTATGGTGATCCGGTCATCAAGGAAAAAGGCGAACTGGTCTGCACGACACCGTTCCCCTCGATGCCGGTTGGCTTCTGGAACGATCCGGATGGAAAGGCGTTCCACGATGCCTATTTTTCCCGCTTCCCGAATGTCTGGGCCCATGGAGACTATGCGGAGATGACCGATCGTGGCGGCATGATCATCCACGGCCGCTCCGACACGCTGCTGAATCCCGGTGGCGTGCGAATTGGTACTGCGGAAATCTACCGCCAGGTCGATCGGGTGGAAGCAGTCCAGGAAAGTATCGCCATCGGTCAGGACTGGGAAGATGACCAGCGGATCGTATTGTTCGTGCGCCTCGCGGAAGGCAAGGAGCTCGACGACGAACTCCGCGAAACCATTCGCCGGACGCTACGCACCAACGCCACGCCACGCCATGTGCCGGCTATCATCCTGCAGGTGGAAGACATCCCCCGCACCGTGAATGGAAAAATTTCCGAGAAAGCCGTCAGTGATGTCGTGCACGGTCGCGAGGTGGGCAACCGGAATGCGCTGGCGAACCCCGAGGCACTCGCGTGCTTCAGCGACCGGCCGGAATTGTCAGCCTAGTTCTTCCGCGAACGCCAGCGCTCGGCTGCCGCTGCAGACTTCTCCTTGAAGGCCACCAGCCAGCGACGAGCGAATTCAAATTCCAGGCCCAGAATCCCCAGTCCGATGACCAGCACGGCAGCCGCACCGGGCATGGGCGAGAAAAGGAAAAGTGCACCGGTGATCGCCAGCGTGCC
>JBFKXW010000099.1:0-8301 GCA_041637915.1 Pseudomonadales bacterium
GAAGTAGGGAGACAGGTAACCACGATCGAACTGCATGCCCTCGACCACTTCGAGTTCATTCTCCAGACCGGAGCCTTCCTCGACCGTGATGACGCCTTCCTTGCCCACTTTGTCCATCGCGTCAGCGATGATCGTGCCGATTTCTTCATCCGAGTTGGCAGAAATGGTGCCCACCTGCGAGATCGCCTTGCTGTCTTCACAGGGGATGGAGGCCGCCTTCAACTGCTCAACCGCTGCCGCTACGGCTTTGTCGATCCCGCGCTTGAGGTCCATCGGGTTCATGCCCGCAGCCACAGACTTCAGCCCCTCGTTGACGATCGCCTGCGCCAGTACGGTTGCGGTGGTGGTGCCATCACCGGCTTCGTCAGAGGTGTAAGAGGAAACTTCCTTCACCATCTGCGCGCCCATGTTGGCAAACTTGTCTTTCAGCTCGATTTCCTTGGCAACGGAAACGCCGTCCTTGGTGACGGTCGGAGCGCCGAAGCTTTTGTCGAGCACTACATTGCGGCCTTTCGGGCCCAGCGTGACCTTGACCGCGTCTGCGAGCAGGTTCACACCTTCCAGCAGGTCACGGCGGGCCTCTTCGCCAAACTTGATGTCTTTAGCAGCCATCTTTTCTATACCTTCCTAATTCAGTTTGCAGTCGTTGAGTTTCGGTTCGGGAAGCGCTTAGCCTTCCAGGACGCCGAAAATCTCGCTTTCGTTCATGATCAGCAGCTCATCGCCATCAATCTTGACGGTGCTGCCGGAGTACTGACCAAACAGAACCTTGTCTCCTTCCTTCAGACCCAGCGGACGGATCTCACCGTTCTCCAGCAGTTTGCCGGGGCCGACGGCCACGACTTCGCCCTGGGACGGCTTTTCGGAAGCAGAATCCGGCAGCACGATGCCACCAGAAGTCTTGGTTTCGTTCTCCAGTCGGCGTACGACGACGCGATCGTAGAGTGGACGGATTTTCATGGATTCCTCTCTGATTATTGGTTGACGAGCCCCTGTCTCGGGGCGGCTATAAGCCAACGTGGTGGACGCCGGAGCGCCGTCCCACCGGTTAGCACTCTCAGCAAGGGAGTGCTAATCCTAATGACCACTTTCCCCCTGTCAACAGATCTGACCCGTTTTCGGTCGTGAGAAGCGGGGTTTGGGACCCAGTCGAGGGGAACGAGCGGTCTCAGGGCCGGTTATTGGGCCGGTTGGCAGGATTTCAAGGGGACAAGTGGGAAAAATCAGGCCCGATACACGGCCGCGCGGAGCAATTCACGCCGCAGACGACAGAGCAGACCCGTGGCGAGGCCAAGATCCACGGTATCCGGCAGCGGGATGGGTAGACCTGTATCACCCAGGTCCACATTGGCGCCCGCCACGCATTCCATCGCCCAATCCGGAAATTCACGCTCCTCCACCGGGTGTTCGATCAGGGTGAGAACATGCCGGTGTCGAAGATCCAACCTGATGCGTTCGTACAGTGCACTGACAGCTGCCTCGGGGCCTTCGATCACCTGCAGCACGGTACGCTTATCCACATAGAGCAGACCGGTGATGCCCACCGACTCATTGTGGGCCGAAAACTCAGCCGACATTTCGGCCAGGTCAGCGTCGGTGAACGCTTGCACCGCAATGCTTGAGTACATGATCTGATACATTGATCCAGCTCCGCCGGTAACCTGTACACATTGGTCGGCACAGTCACACCATCTTAGCGCAGTTTGACCATGACACGCCGCGCCCGCGTCACTCCTCGCGGGTGAACTCCCCCTCGATCACGTCACCACCGCCCGGGCCGCGGTCCGGCGTTGGCCGTTGTACACGCTCCGGACCCGGGCGGGCAGCACCGCCCCTGTGAGAAGCACCCGCCTGATACCGGAAGACGCTCCCGCTGGCCGTCCAGCCGCGCGCGAGTCGTTCGCGCATGGGCGGCAGCAGTAATGCCAGCCCGACCAGATCCGTGGCAATACCCGGAATCACCAGCATGACGCCGGACACCGCACGCAGCAGGTCGCGCAGAATCTCCTCCGGTGCGCCCGGTGATTCCTGCATGCGCAGATTGAACTCCACGAGTTGCCGGTACCCGGCCCGTCGCAACAGGAAGATCCCCAGCAGACTGGTTCCAAACACCTCGATCGCCACGGAGGCCAGCCCATAGCGCGCGGCAAACAGGGCCAGCAGGCCGATTTCCATCGCCGGAAGCAGCAGCGCGACGAGCAGGGGATTACGCATCGGCTGATTCACCCCTCGCCATCTCCACGAGGGTCCGGCGTACTGCCCCGGGGTTCGTGACCGCAACCGGAAATGCGATCCGGTGCAGCCGCCCGTCCACGCGAAGATGCATCCCTTCACTGTCGATCCCGGCGAGCCGGGGGTCCATACACGGATGAAACCCGGCTGCTGCACAGTACTTTCGCAGTGCGTCGGTATGATCCTGGTTCATGTGGGCCACCATGGACTCCTCAGCGTCGCCGAAAAAGGGATTGGGCACTGGCATCGCTTCCGGTGCCACCCAGTGAATCCTGCCAAAGCCACCGATATACCTTGCCCGCTGCAGACCGATCTGCCAGAACTCGAAATCAAGTTGCAGATACTCCTCCGTTTCCGGCCAGAAAGAAGAAAAGCGCCGCACCAGTGCCGGCGCAGGCGACGCCAGTCGATGGGCGTCGCCAATCCAGGTCAGCCGGGCAGCTTCCTGTACATTGACCTTTCCGGCCTCGACCACAGTCAGTGAGCAACGGCCATCCGCAGCCAGATTCAGCGTATGCTGCGCCAGCCGGCTGATCAGCAGCACGGGCAGGCCATCCGCTCCCGGCAGGTAGTGCACCACGGAGCCGAACGGATAGCCGGGCACATCCCGGGACAGTGTGCTGAGCACTCCTTCCAGACGGGAATGCAGTAACGCGCGCGCGCGCGCGGCGATGTGATCGGACACGGCGAACCCTGGATCGCTGACGGGAGCAGTCACTCACAGTATAAGGCCCTACCATGAATGACTTCGAATCTGCGGTCCTCCTGACCGTCATGAACATCCCCGTGGGCAAGGTGCTTTCCTACGGTGAAGTGGCCTGCAGAGCCGGCTTTCCCGGCCGCGCGCGGCACGTGGGACGAGTCCTTTCCCGGCTGCCGGCGAGCAGCCGCATCCCCTGGCACCGGGTCGTGCGCGCGAGTGGCGCGCTGGCGTTTCCGAACGAACACGACGACTTCAGCCGCCAGAAAAAAGCACTCGCCGCCGACGGCATCGTGTTCAACGGCCGGACCGTCCCGGCGACTTACTTCGATCGTGCGCCCAGCGGCCGCCGGGCCACGTAGTACGCGAGAAAAATCGCGGGAATACCGAGCAGCGCCGCATACACAAAAAACGGCGTGTACCCGTGGGCATCGACCAGCACGCCGGAATAACCCCCGATGAACTTGCCGGGCAGCGTCATCAGCGAACTGAACAGCGCATACTGCGTTGCCGTATAGGCGCGCGACGTCAGACTCGACAGGTAGGCAATAAACGCGGCATTGGCCAACCCGCCACTCAGGTTGTCCGCGCTGATCACGACGGCCAGCATCTGCAGGTCAGGACCGATCTGGGCAAGCAGCGCAAACAGCAGATTGGTTGCCGCGACCAGCGCCGCCCCCAGGAGCAATGGACCGGCCAGCCCAAAGCGCATGACCAGCAGGCCGCCCAGAAAGCTGCCGGCGATCGTCATGACGAAGCCAAAGACCTTGGTGACACCGGCGATTTCTGTCTTGCTGAACCCCAGATCGAGATAGAACGGGTTGGCCATCACGCCCATGGTGATATCACTGATGCGATAGCAACCGATCAGCATCAGTACCCAGAAGGCGAACCAGCCATTCCGTTCAAAAAAATCCACAAACGGGCAGACCACGGCGTCGATGAACCAGGAGCCGGCACGCTGCTGCCAGGCGGGCCGGTGAGGATTGCGCAACAGAAACTGCTCGACGCGGGCCTCCAGCGGTCGGGCGGCGGCCTCCGCAGCATGATCCGGTTCGCGCACAAGCACTGTGGTCAGCATGCCGACGCCCATCAACGCCGCCATGGTCAGGTACGCAGCTTCCCAGGATTGCAGGTCCGCGATGAGCAGAGCGCCCGCACCCGCCACCAGCAGCGCCAGCCGGTAGCCAAAAATGTAGGTGGCCGACAACGCACCCTGGGCATCCTGCTCTGCACACTCGATCCGGAAAGCGTCCACCGCGATGTCCTGGGTCGCAGAGGAAAACGCCACACCCACGGCCACCAGCGCAAACCAGAACAGGTCATCGGCGGGGTTCAGTCTGGACATCACGAGCAGCCCACCGGCGATCCCGGCCTGCGCCAGCAACATCCAGGCCCGACGCTTGCCCAGCCGACCGGACAACAACGGCAACTGCAATCGGTCCACAACCGGCGCCCAGAACAACTTGACCGAATAGGTGATGCCCACCCAACTGAAAAAACCGATCGCGGAGCGGGAAATGCCAGCTTCTGTCAGCCAGGCCGACAGGGTGGAAAACACCAGCAGGAACGGCAGTCCGGCAGAAAAACCCAGGAACAACAAAGCCAGCGCCTGCGGGCGCAGGTACACCGCAGCCGCTTCACGCCAGTTTCGGTGCGGAGTTTCCAATGATTTCAACAGTCGTTCAGACCTTGCAGCGGGGCAGCGCCCTGGGTGTCCGGCTCTACAAGCTCATCCCGTGGCGGAACAAGCTCAGCCCGTACGGCCGTGCTCGCATCCGTCACCGCGTGCAACAGGGACAGGAGGAAAGGCGGGCGCTAGTCACGGAAATTCTCGTACTGCAAAGGCAGTCCCAGATCTGCCCCCTTCAAAACCGCAATGACGCCCTGCAAATCATCCCGCTTTTTGCCGGTGACGCGCACCTGGTCGCCCTGCACTGCGGCCTGCACCTTGATCTTGCTGTCCTTGATGATCTTGACGATCTTCTTGGCCAGCGCCTGATCGATGCCTTCCCGCAACACGACCACCTGACTGACGGTCTTGCCGGATTCCTCAGGGTCTTTCACCTCCATGCAGGTCGTATCGATGCCACGCTTCACGAGTTTCTGGCGCAGCATGTCCAGCATCTGGGCCACCTGAAACTCTGCCTCGGCAACCAGCGTGATCTGGTTTTCAGACTGCTCGACCCGCGCGTCCACACCCTTGAAATCAAACCGGTTGCCCACCTCGCGCCGCACCTGATCGAGTGCATTGCTCATTTCATGGTGATCGATTTCAGAGACAACGTCGAAGGAGGGCATGAGGAAACTCCAGTCAGCAGGTACGGAATTGGCGCGACCAGACGGCCGGGATTAAGCTAGGGGTGACATGGTACCGGTTTCGGAACCACGGATTAAGCCTGCCAGCAATGATACAAACGGATCTACCCATTCTTGTCGTGGACGACACCCGCTTCTCTGCCACCTTCATGGTGCGTGCGCTGGAGAAGGCAGGCTATCGCGATGTGCAGGCAGTCAGCAGCGGGCAGGAGGCACTGACCCGGATCGACGAGCGCCCGGTGAGTGTCATGCTGATTGACTGGATGATGCCGCATATGGACGGCCTGGAACTGTGTCGCCATATCCGCGAGAAAGACGAAGCCAACCGCCATTTCACCTACATCGTCCTGATCACCGGCAAGGACAGCCCGGAGGCCATCCTGGAGGCGTTTGGCAGTGGCGTGGATGACTTTATCGATAAGAACCGGTTGAAGGCGGAACTGCTGCCACGGATCTATGCGGCGGGCCGTATCACCGGCCTGCAGAACGACCTGCTGCAGCAACATGGCAAATCGGAACTGCGGCACGCGGAGGGAATCACCATCGACCCGGTCTCCGGCCTGGGCAATGACCGCTATGCGCTGATGCGTCTGCGGGACGCCCTGTTGCAGTGTGAAGCACGGGGCGGCCAGGTCTGGTACGTGGGGATGGGCATTGCCAACGCGCGCGAGGTGCGCGAACGTCATGGTGATGCGATTGGCACAGAGGTGATTGGTGAGTTCAGCCGACGGCTGAAACAGCAGGTACGACCGCTGGATTTTGTCGCGCAGGTCGCGAAGGACCGTTTCGGGGTGATTTGTTACGTCGACCGCGAGGAACGCGAACTGCATGCCGCCCTGCGACGTGTACACGATCACATGAATAACAAGGAATTCAAAACTGGCGCCGGGTTCCTGGAGATCAAAGTCGGTTCCGGCCTGCTCGCCGTGCACTCCAAACATGCACAGGTGCGCCCGGAAATGCTGATGGCGGCATCAGAGGATCCATTGCGGCAGTCCTTCCAGAGCGGCGAATTCGTGGCCTGGGAATGGACCGGCGCAAAATCCGAGGGCGGTCAGGGTGCTGTGGAATCAAGACGGGGCAACGCATGAGCGATCAGTTGCCTGAACCCGGCGAGGGAGCGGCCGGGTACGCGCGGGAGTATTCCGAAGACGGCTTCTGGGACAAGGTGAAGGGGTTTGCCTCCAAGGCCGGCCGGGAAGTGCTGGAGCGGGCGCTGCAATTGTATTTCGCGGCGCAGGACCCCAAAACGCCCGGCTGGGCCCGCACGATCATTTACGGCGCACTGGGCTATTTCATCATTACGCCGGACGCGGTGCCTGACATCACCCCGGTGGTCGGCTTCACGGACGACCTGGGCGTGCTCGCGGCAGCCATCGCCACGGTGGCCATGCACATCACACCGGACATCAAGGATCGCGCGAAAAACAAGACGGACGACTGGCTGGGCCCGGAAAGGGATCCTGTCGAACCGCGCGAGCCGACCTAGACCAGCCTGATTATGCGCCTGGCTTGCCGGGCGCGCGCGCCCCACTACCACCCATGTCGGCCACGCCGCCCTCTGTCGCGGCACCGCGACCGCCTGGCTCAGCCTTTTTCGCCTCTTCCATCTCCGCGGCAAAATGCAGGGCAGCTTCAAAAGCGGAACGGGTGAACTTCAACACCTTGTCAAAGCCCTCGTCTGACAGCCGGCGCGCTTCATCGTGGGACCGGTACATATTGATAAAGTGACGCTCCCGTTCAATCTGCAACGGCACACGCCCCACGCCCCAGTCATCCAGCAGTTGCCAGAGTTCCGGACGATAGGTGCGGGTGAAGCGGATCACGAACGGAATCGGGTCGCGTCGTGCCAGCACGGCAGCGAGACGCAGAATCAATTCAAAGGACAGGGTCGCGGTGCCGTTCTCGACCGCCTCGATGAGCGAGTCATCGCGCATTTCCAATGCTTCGGAGAGTTCCCGTCGGGTCAGCCCTGCCACTTCACGCAGATCCTTCAGTGCCGAACCAGCCTCCTGCATGGCACGCAGGCTGTCCGGAGAGCGGGACAGGAATGCCTTCCCGATGCGCAGACTCTGCCCGAGACTGCTGCTGCCCTTGGTCGCCAGCGAAAAAGCATTCTCAGCCAGGTCGGACAGACGGTCTACCAGCGTTTCCTGCTCAGGTGGCACGCCCTTGCCGGCCCGACCGCCTACGGACGGCTTCTTTGCGGCGCCCGGCTTTTTACCGGTCGCCCCCTTGCCGGTGGTTTTCGGAGCACCTTTCGGCGCTGCGTCCTTCCGTGCTGCCATGCGCACACTCCATTTCGCCACTGCTTTCAGGCGGTTACTGCACCATTGGGAGCAACTCTCCTGAGTATAGCCACACCGGGCACTGTGCCCGTGTCAGCGGCCTTCCCGGGGGCCAAACAAGAACCAGATGATCAGCCCCAGCAGCGGCAGCAGGAGCACCAGTGCGATCCAGGCTGCCTTGCCGGCAGTCGATGCCGCCTTCGCCTGGAAAATATTCAGGATTGCGTATATGTCCCCGATCAGAATCAGAATTCCGAATAATCCAACCCCTTCCAGCATCGTGTCAGCCCCCCTGTTGATCGTCCACGAACGCTGGCCCGTGCCGCGCCCGACCCTCAAATTCCTTAAAAATTATACATTTAGATTAGCGCGGCTGGCGAGCGCCCCGGCGCCACATTTGATCATTTTTTCCCATCACGCCACCACATTCCTGTCGCACGATAGAAGCATTCTGAATGCAGTATGGGCCGGGTTGAAGCAAGGGACCTGTGGGCTCGGCAGGCCAAAGGAAGCAGAGACATGAATAAAGAAAAGGCCATCCGTTTTCTGGACACCGTCTATCTCGTTGCAGCAGCCAGCCTTGTTGTGATTTTCACACAGACGCAGGCCTGACGCAGCACGCTGTTTTTTTCCTCCGTGGCAGTATCGGACGCGGACAAAGATCTCTCCCTAGCACTCACTTTGTCCCGTCCGTTTTTTTCAATCTCCCACCATTCGGCTCAACGATCAAAGATCGGCAGATTGACCGTGAAGGTCACATCC
>JBFKXW010000100.1:0-8297 GCA_041637915.1 Pseudomonadales bacterium
GACATTGGAGGTCAACGTGCGCGGGTACTTTTTTGCGTCCGTGGAGGCGGCCAGAATCATGCGTGAGCATGGTGGCGGATCCATTATCAACACCGCCTCCGTCAATGGCATCCGTCCCGGCATGGGCACTGGCATCTACAACATTACCAAGGGTGCTGTCATCAACATGACGCAGTCGTTTGCCCTGGAATGCGGCCAGTTCAATATCCGGGTGAATGCACTGTGCCCGGGTGCAACGGAAACCAAGCTGGCCGCGGCGCTGACGACCGACGAGAAAATGCTCTCGAGAATCCTGCCGCGAATTCCGCTTGGCCGGACCGCCAAGCCGGACGAGATGGCCGGCATTGTTTTGTATCTCGCATCTGATGCGGGCAGCTACACCACGGGCGCCAGTTTTGTCGTGGACGGTGGATTGCTGGCGGGGAATGGCTTGTAGAAGCGGATTGTTTTCGGTGCCCGGGATATTTATCTGACCGGGAAGTATTTTCGCGACTGGTGCCGCCCCTGCGGCGTGCAGGTAATGCGCGCGGGGTGATTGTTGTGTCGTAGCTTGCGTGGCGCCTGGCATGCCTTTCCAGAATCCTTTCGTGGCAGCGGCGCGCGCCGCGATCAGCTATTGCAGATACCCAGGTGTCTTTTTTTGCCACGCGGTTATCGCGGCTGGTGCCGCTCCTGCGGTTACTCGTGCCGCAATGAAAAAGGGCCGCGTGTAGCGGCCCTTTTTCTGTTGATGACTGCTTACCAGTCTTGTTTCTTCACACCAGCGGTTTCCGCTGCCTTGACCCGGTCCTGCTTGGCCATCTTCTCGGGGTTGAGAAGCAGCTTCGCGAAGCCCGGCAGCAGGGTCAGCGCACCGACCATGTTCCATACGAACATGAAGGTCAGCAGGATGCCCATATCGGCCTGGAACTTGATAGGCGACCACGCCCACGTGCCCACACCGATGGCCAGCGTCACAGCGGTGAAGACCACCGCCTTACCCGTGGTCTTCAGGGTGTTGTAGTAGGCCTCCTGCATGGACATGCCCATTTCCAGGAAGTCCTTCAGGCGGGTGTAGACGTAGATGCCGTAGTCCACCCCGATGCCCACGCCCACCGCGATCACCGGCAGGGTTGCCACCTTCACGCCCATGCCGAGGAATACCATCAGCGCATTACACAGTACCGAGGTCAGGTACAGCGGAACGATGATGGAGACGACCGCCGCGAGGGAGCGGAAGGTGAGCAGCACCATGAAGGAGACCACGCTGTACACGAGGATCAGCATTTGCGTCTGCGCAACTGCAATCTCCTCGTTGGTGGCAGCCTCCACACCGGAACTGGCGGCAGCAAGCATGAAGCGTGTCGTGTCACACTCGTTGAACACCGCGCGATAGAGGTCGTACTCCATCTGCTTGGGTGCTTCCCGCAGTTTCAGTTCCGCACCCGAGATGATGCGTTCCTTGTCTTCCGCCGACAGGCCTTCGTTGACCCTGGCGTCTTCGATCTGCTTCTGGAAGCCTTCCTTCTTCTTCTCCATGTCTTCGATAAAAGAAGGTCTCAGCTCGGCTTCCTTGGCTGCCTTGCACTGGTCAATCTTGACCTGCTCCTCCGCAGTCGGGTTGTATTTCGACTGGAACTCCTTCACGGCGTCCACAACCCGTTCGAGGGTGGCGGCCTTGTGATCCTCCAGGAAGAAAATCACCGGAATAAAGTCGCAGGACCCGTTGAAGAGACCCACATCACGCAGTTCGTCAGGCACATTGTTGAACAGCGTGGTCTGGTTCCGCGGAATACCAAACCAGCGCGGATTGCCGTTCGATTTCGCGATCCCAACGCTCTTCGAAACCCCTGCGAGCGAAGTCGCCTGCTGCACACCATCCACATTCAGGATGTGCCACTCCAACCGGTCGACAGCCTCGACCACGTCATAGTTGAGACACTGCTGTTCCTTGGTGGCAACCATGACCACAAATACGTCCGAGCTCACGGAGTAATTTTCTGTGATATAGGCGTTGTCAAGGTTGTAGGTGGAGTCCGGCCACAATTCCGGCGCACCCGGATCCAGGTCACCGATCTTCAGGAACTGTCCGTACCACATGCCGCCCGCGAACCCGAGCAGACCGATCACCATGCTGACCGGCACGACCATCGGGTGTACCAGATAGGACAGCCCGCCCCACAACTTGGAGTGATGGTGGATGGAATATTCGGTCTTCTTGATCGCCGCCTTGCTGACGCCGATATAGGACATCAGGATGGGCAGCAGCAGCAGGTTGGTGAACAGGATCACCGAGATACCCACCGTCGCCGCAATGGCGAGTTCCTGAATCACCTGAATTTCAATCAGCAGCAGCGTGGTGAAACCGAAGGCGTCGGATGCGAGCGCCACGGCGCCCGCCACGAACAGCCCCCGGAAAGCGTACTTGGCAGCCAGCAGCTTATCCCCGCCACTTTCCACCGTTTCGATGGCCATCGCCCCGACCAGCTGCACGCCGTGGCTGATCCCGATGGCAAATACGAGGAACGGAATCAGCATCGAGTACGGGTCAATGCCGTAACCCAGCCAGTGGATCAGACCGAGCTGCCAGACCACCGCCAGGAAGGAGCAACTGACCGTCACCAGCGTGCTCTTCCAGCAGCCCGAGTAGAAGAACATGAGCACACTGGTAATCGCCAGTGCACCGAGGAAGAACACGCCGACCTGCGCCGCCCCCTTGATCAGGTCACCGATCTTCTTGGCGAACCCGATGATCTTGACTTCGATGTTGCCATCCTGGAACTTCTCACGAATCTCTTCCAGCGCGGCATTCACCACGCGATAGTCGATTGGCTGGCCGGTTTTCGGGTGCAGCGGCAGCAGGGGCGCCTGCACAATCGAGGATTTGTAGTTGTTCGCGACAATGCGCCCGACCTGGCCCGAGCGCAGAATATTCTGTCGCAGCTCCTCCAGGTTCTCGCGGCTCCACCCGTCCAACTGGGCCGGAATCACCGCGCCCCCCTGGAAGCCGTCCTCGGTCACCGCCACCCAGCGCACGTTGGCAGACCACAGCGAGCGCAATCCACCCCGGTTGACCTGCGGCAGGTAAAACACGGTGTCATGGATTTTCGCCAGCGTTTCCATGTACTCCTTCGTGAAGATATCCCCTTCCTTCACAGCCACCGCGATATCGACGTTGTTCGCACCGGGCAGATTGTGGAAATTGAACATCATGTTCTGGATGTACGGGTGCTCCAGCGGAATCATCTTCTCGAAGCTGGCATTCGGGCGCACCTGCACCATGTGGTACACCATGTAGCACGTGAACAAGCTCAGCAGGATGAGAATCACACCCCGGTTATTGAAGACGAGGCGCTCGATAATGTCTTCCTTGTCGGAGTGCAGCGGCGGTTCGTGCTCTTCGATTTCGTCCTGCGCTACTTGTTGATCAGCCATTAGTCGGTCTCCCGGCCAGTTATTTTCAAATCGTGATTAAAGGTTCTGGATAACAGGGTCGCTCAGAGTTTCCCCTGCTCGACCTCGCGCCCGTTGGGTTTCAGGAGTTCCACACCCCCGAATCCGACGACGGCAAGGTTGCCGTCGCTGGTCATCTCTGCATCCAACAGGTCTACGCGATTGGGGCGGACCCGCACATCAAAACGCTCCCCGCCATCTCCGCTGTACAGCACCGCACCCTTGGTGCCGACGATGAGCATGGTGTCATCCTTGGCATCGTAATAGGCACCTAGCAGGGCCTCCTTGGTTTGCGTGTCCACGCGCACCCAGGTTTTCCCCTTGTTCTTGCTGGCAAACATGTTGCCGCGCATGCCGTAGGCAAACACTTCATCGTCGCGCGTCACCGCCAGTCCGAAGAAGGACCCGGTATACGGCGTCACCATTGCCTCCCAGGAATTGCCCCGATCCGGCGAGTAGTAGACCGTACCGTTTTCCCCGGCCACATACAGTTCGCCGCGCTCGGTACCGATGATGGCGTTGAGGTGGAATTCAAAAATGAGCGGATCCCATTCCTCGCGGTTGGGGTCCAGGTTCGGCAGCGTGATGCGCTTCCAGCTCCGCCCGGCGTTGGTGGTCTTGTAGACCAGACCGAACGCGCCGACTGCCCAGCCTTCTGCATCGTTAAAGAAATGGACATCCATGAGCGGGTTCGAGCCCCAGTTGTCCATGTCATTGGGGTCCGTGTTCTGGAACTGGGACTCCCAGGTCGCGCCGGCATCGCGCGTAGCGATGATCAGTTGATCATGCCCCACGGCCCAGCACTTCGTTTCCGTTGGGCAGTCGAGCGCAACCAGGTTGGTGATGCTTGGCACTTCCATTGACTGGTTCCAGGTCTTGCCATTGTCGTCGCTGGTCAGTACGTGGCCATAGATGCCCACCGCGATCAGACGATCCCCGGCCCGTTCCACGTCCAGCAGCAGGGACTCAGTGGCCCGATCACTGGGCGTGGGCTTGAGTTCCATCTGATCCTTGATTTCGCGCGCCTGGGCCGGGCTGGCCAGGCTCACCGCGAGGCCGGTTACTGCAACCAGCCGACCCGCTGCCCTCCAGTTGGGCAGGCGACCTCCTGATGGCGTCAGCGCAGAACGAAAACGGTCCAGAATCATGGTTATACCCCTTGAGTCGTCTCCGGAACGATTCCTGACGGACCGCAACCGGCACTTTGAAAATCTGTTCCACGCAATCACAGTCGTCGCGACCATGCGTGGCCGACAGAGTATAGGTCACGATTTTTTCTCCTGCCGAGTGAATAACTAACAATCGGCAGGTCCGGTGGCGGTGAACGCCGGAATATGGGGAAGGCGGGAAAAAGGCGGGCCGCACCCGTACAGATCTGATCGAGGAGGGGGATGGGTGCGGCCCCGCTGATCACATGATTGCAGTGATCGGAATGCGTACACTTCCACGATGCACGCGGGATTCAATGCAACCATCAGGCCAACCCCGCAGAAAAATCTAACTCATTGATTCATGGCATTTATTTTTCTGGAAGGTCAAGAATCGTTCGCCCCAAAAATGAACACTCAAAAGGCATGCGCCCCAAAAAAGTGCTCCCGGGCGTCCGTAAGGCGAATCGCCTGCTTCTCCCCGGCGGGCCGCTCGTGCGCCCGGGTCAGTGCGCCTGCCCGTGCATGATCTCCTGCTCGAACAGCATGGAGTCATAGAGAATGATGTTGTCGACGGTATCCGGAAACGCTGACTCCAGCGCAATATCGGCTGCGAAAAGGAGCCGATCTGCGTCCTCGGCGACATCAATCTGCTCGACATGCTCCGGGTACAGGCTGAGCCCCGCGGTGGCACCAACCCGCAACTCCACCCGCCGCTCGGTCAGCGGTACAGACACGGCGAAGGGACGGGTCAGATATTCATGCACACGCTCCACGATGACCGGGACCGTGGGCTCGCTGATCTGCTCGAAAATGGCAACGAAATGATTGTGTCGCAGGCGGGCAACGGCGTCCGTCTCACGGCTGCGATCCAGAAACCGCTTGCCGATTTCCCGCAACAGCGCGTCGCTGGCCTCGTGGCCGAAAGTGGTGGAGATACTCTCCAGATCGTGAAACAGAAAGCTCGCCAGACAGAATCGTTCCTTCCGGCGTCGCGAGGTGCGGATCGCGTACTGCAGTCTTTCCAGAAAGGCAATGCGATTCATCAATCCGGTCACCGGATCCTTGAGTATTTCGGCGCCCCCGTAATTGAGCATCTGCCGGCGTTCAAACGCGCAAAGAATCGCGCCGGCCAGTGATGTCGGCAACTCTGCATCCCGCGCAATGTAATCCTGCACACCCACGTGCATGGACTGAATAGCCTGCCCTGGCTCAAAACGATCGGCCAGCTGGATGATCGTGGCGTACGGTGCCCGCGCCTGGATTTCCTCCACGAGGTCGGCAGCCTTGTCCGGGTTCACACCCTCCACCACGATGACGTCAGGTTGCATGCGTCCCAACAGGTTGGAGAATGCCTCCCCCGCCCGCACGCGATCGATGTTCATGCGTACGCCGGGCAATGCATTCTGCAACTGCTTGAGGTCTGACGCGCTGCTGCGTTTTCGTCCGTGCGAGACGAACAGTACATCCAGCTGTCGAAGGCAGGGCTTTTGCACCTGGTTCACGGACTCTCCCACCCACATCTGCGCGGGCGCGGTCGGGATGTGCCAGCAATTCCGGGGCATTGCCCCCGGCACGGGCACAGCGTTAATGGTTCACAGGAGCATAGACGTCGCACCATGACTGCGCACAACGCGGGGTGCGATTTTCCCGGCGGCAGCGGGACCCCTCCCCACGAGCTGTTTCACCCTCTGTCGACATAGCACGCGCAAGCACCTGAATTCAGGGCGCTTGTGGGCTGCGCTCCTGGGCTGTCTCATACGCCCACTCCAGCCAGGCGGGCAGTAACGGGAAATACAGGGCCAGACGGCAGTCGCGCTGCTCCAGCAGCGAAAAACAGCGGCCGTACGCCTCCAACTGGTCCCGGTAGCGCGCCTGTTCCTCATCCAGAAATGCGCGGAGACTGCCACCCGCGTGCGTGCCGGTCTTGAAATCCACGATCCAGCGCGTGCCCTTCTCATCAATGAATGTGCGATCGATCACGCAGTTTTTCAGGCGCCCCTTTTCAAACAGGGTCACTGCATACTCGCTCTGTACCGCGCGATGCGTGGAACTGAACAGCCAGTTCGCGCGCTCATCCGTGCGCATGAGCGCAATGGCCTGCATCGCGCGGACCCGAATCTCTTCCCCGTCCTGACGCGGAATACCGTGCACGCGCAGAAGTCGTTCCACGCGTTCGGAAATCGCCGCCTCGCTCGCGGAAAGCGCATCCGGATATTCCAGCAGCCCATGGATCACCACGCCGGTGTAGCGTGCCCCCTGCCCCACCCACTCATAGTCTGGGTGCTGTTCCAGAAACTCCTCGCGCAGGAGCGTGCCATCCAATACGCCGGCGGGCGGCGGCGGACACTGCCAATCCTCCGGCAATCTTCGCAACGCATTCTCGGCGGGTTCCACAGCGTCTCCCGCCGGCGCGTCACCCTGATCAAGCAAGGCCCGCTTGAACTCAGCTTCCACTGCAGGCCACATCACACCCAGCAATGTGGAACTTCCGGGCGCGCTGACCGTGCGGTTTCCGGATTTGTCCGTCCTGGTTTTCACACGGCCGAGCAGGTGCAGGGACGTTCTTGCCCGGGTTGCCCCCACATAGGCCAGCCGCGCGGTCTCGTTTCGGCTGCGGACGCTTTCGAGTTGCTGCAACATCCGGTAATGCGGGGAATGTTCTGCCCCGGCCGCGCGGAGCGGCGCGACCAGCAGGGGCCCCGCCTGCAGGGAATCCCCGGGCAGTTCACGCCATAGCAACAGCGGCGCATCGCCATTGCGCGTGCCACGGTCCAACGCGGGCAGAATCACCGTGTCGAATTCCAACCCCTTCGCATTGTGCAGTGTCATGAGCTGCACGCGCGGATCACCCTGCGGATCGGGGTGAGCATAAAGCTCTGCCATGGCCTGCTCCAACTCCGCCGGGTCCGGCAATTCCCCCGCCGGCAGGGTCTCCAGCCAGCTGAAATAAGCCTGCACGTCGGCGGTTTCCCGCGAGTCGCGGAGACAGGCAGGCCCACCCAGTGCAAGCCACGCCCCCTCCACCCATTGCCGCAACGGCTTGCGCAACCGCTCGGCACCAGCGGCCTCCAGCACCGGCCGGATGCGCGCCAGCGCAACGGCGCCCCGCGACGACAGCTGCCCAATCACCTGCGCATCCGCCAGCCGATCCATCAGCAGATCACGGGAATCCTCACCACAGAGCTGCAACAGATCCGACAGCGAAAGACCACACCAGGGCGCACGCATCGTCGCCAACCATGCGATGCGATCCCCGGGATGAATCAACGCGCGGGTGAGTGCGAGCACATCCTGCACGCACTGGCGCGCGACCAATGGTTCTGCGCGAACTGCCTGGAACTGAATATCGGCCGCCCAGAGCGCCGGCACGATGTCCCTGAAATGCGCTCGACTCCGGACGAGAATGCCCACGCTACCACCCGGCCGGTCCCGCAGGGCCTGCTGCACCAGCGAGGCCACGCACGCTGCCTCCACGCCCTGCTCGTCGAAGAAGGCATGGACGTGGACGCCGCTCCCGGATACTGCGCCGACAGCAGCCTCCGCAGCACGATAGGAAACGGCACCGAGCAATGCATCCTCTTCCCCGGGGAGGACATCCGGAAACGCCCGGTTGAACCAATCCACCACCGGCTCACTGGAGCGAAAATTCTGGGTGAGGTAGAGCGACTCCGGCCGGACCTGCTCGATACCCTGCTGCTGCACCTGCAGGAACAA
>JBFKXW010000101.1:0-8222 GCA_041637915.1 Pseudomonadales bacterium
CAAGCCGAACAGGAAGCCGCCGATGAACCCGGTCCAGAAGAAGCTACGGGTCAGGAGCAGCGTGCAATCCAGCAGCAGGCCCAGTCCCACATAGGTGGAGGGCCAGACCATGTTCATGGGGAAGCCTGCGAACAGCTCGAAATTCAGCGTCCGGCTGATCCACGATGCTGCCGCCAGGCACAGGATGGACAGGGTGCCGGCGACCGGGATGCGGAATTTCTCCCACAGCAGGTATCCGAATACGCCGGGGAGCACCAGCAGCGAGAGCGGCGTGACCAGCGGCCACCAGCGACGGTCGCGCCAATCGACCCAGTAATCCCAGTCCCCGACCGTCAGCGCGAAGTGGAAACTGAAAATGCCCATGAACAGCAGCACAATGACCGGAATGGCGAGCCAGTCGAATGTGACATGGGCACGATGCTGCTCCGCGGTCGTGCGCACCGCGCTTTGCATATTCATGAGTGTGCGTCCCTGCTGCGGCCCGGTATCAGGCGCTGATCTCTTCGTCCTGTAGCTCAGTCAGTTCGATGATCCGATTGAGCGCCTGTACCACCATGCCGCCGACGGCAAATGCGGACCAGCCAAGCAGGACAAAGCCCCAGTGGATGGGCGCCGCAAACAGTTCCTCCGCGTAGAAGAAAGTATGCCCCCATTCGTTCAGCCCCAGGTTCGGCATGATCATAATGGGGCCGGCGACCAGCAGTGCGAACCCGAAGGAAACGCGCCCGCGGAACTGCGGCAGACGGGTGTGGGTCCACAGGAAGGCACTGGTGCCCATGATGATGCTCATGGGGATGGCGAAGTAAAACAGTCCGATGTGCGTGGGCGTGAAGTCGGTATCCCGCACGGTGACCTGGTGCCACGCGGCATCCGCTTCCGTGTAGATGCAGGTGGTAAAGAAGATCGTGAATCCATAGACAAACAGCCACGCGAACATGCCGTAATAGCGGCGCAGTTCTTCTGCAGGCGTCAGTTTCGAAAGGTCTTTTTCACGGGTGAACCAGATCCATGACAGCATGGCGACACCCAGCAGTGCTTCAAGGGTCAATTCTGCGTACAGGAGAGTCATCCAGTAGGTCTGGAATTCGGGCTCGAAGTAATCGAGGCCGACGGTGAACGCGGTGGCGTGCTGGTACATCCGGTAGCAGGCAAACAGAACGGCGATTGCCACCAGGGCGCCGCCGAGACGTGCCCAGGGCGCATCCGGCCCGCCGACCCGCACGCGCGGAGCCCTGGCGATACCCGATCCCGGGTTGAGCGTGCTGGCTGTCATTGGGTTCCCCTCACTGTACTTTTTATAGATGGATCGATGGGTCGATGAATGCGTTATCTGCCACCAGTATTGGCGAAGTCGCCGCCGGTCAACAGGTCAATAACAGTCATAGTCTGGTCATTTTCGGCCACCGCCTGCTAGTATGACCCGTCAACCCACTGCAGCCACTGAGGGATCGCGGAAATTGCAAGAGTTTGCCAGTGCCCGCATCCCGGCCGGCTATGTCGTACACCTCCTGGAAGTGGTTCGCGAACTGGGCGGGTCTCCGGAAGCCCTGTGCGAGGCCACCGCACTGCAATCAGCCGAGCTGGAGGCTCCGGATGGGCTGGTCCGCTTCTCGCAACTGGCCGACACACTGCTGCTGGCGCGGGAGCAACTGCATGAGCCCCGCATTGGCCTCATTCTGGGTTCACGCCTGAGTGTGACGGCCCACGGTGTGCTCGGCTTTGCGGCAATCAGCAGCAATACGCCCCGCGAGGCGCTGGACCTGATCGTCCGTTACATCCATACCCGAACCCCGGTTTCTGCCGTGGAGATCGTTCCCGGCGATGAATACGTTCTGCTGCGCCTGCACGAGCAGGTGCCACTGGGGAAGGCGCGGGAACTGTATCTGGAAACAGTGTCCGCCGCGGTGGTGACCTCCCTGCGATTTTTGCTTTCCAACCGGGTGGAGGGTTTCAGCCTGTACTTCCCGTACCCGGAACCGGCCCATCGGGAGGCGTATGCGGAAACCTTCCGGAATGACATCCATTTCAACAGCGAGCGCATGGAAGTTCGCGTGCCAGCCCGCTTCATGGATTACCGTCTGCCACTGGCCGACCCGGTCGCGCGGGAGCGCGCAGCCCGGCAGTGCGAAGAGGAATTGCGTCGTCTGGAGGAGCAGCTCGAAATCACTGACCGCATCCGACAGATCCTGACACCATGCCGTCGGCAGTTTCCCGGGCAGGAGGAGATGGCGCGCAGGCTATGCCTCTCAGAACGGACCCTGCGTCGACGGCTTTGTGCGCAGGGTACGTCCTACCGGGAACTGCTGGACCAGGTACGGGAGCAGCTGGCGCGTCAGATGCTGGCAGACACCGGCCAGAGTGTCAGTCGCATTGCGTTTGATCTGGGTTATGACGACCCATCGAACTTCGGTCGGGCGTTTCGGCGCTGGACGGGCGTCAGCCCCGGTGCCTATCGTGATCAGCAGGCCGGAGAGGGGTGAAGGAAATGCGTTCTGTCTGGTCTTGCATCCGCTGGGTCGGGTTGCTCTCCCTGCTGACTGCCTGTCAGCAGGAACCGGCCATGCTGCGCGTGTCCGGCGCCACCATGGGCACCACCTGGAACGTCTCGATCGCACCGCCGGTCGATCCTGCGCGGGGCCCTGCGCTGCTGCAGTTGCTGGAATCGGAACTCATGCGAATCAACCAGCTGATGTCGACCTGGGATGCGGACTCTGAGTTGTCGCAATTCAATCGCGCCGCGGTGGGAACGCCGTTCCCGCTCGCTCCTGAAACGCTCGAGGTCCTGCGGCTGGCAGAGCAGGTGAGTCAGGCCAGCGGTGGCGCCTTTGATGTGACGGTTGGTCCATTGGTCAATCTGTGGGGTTTCGGTCCCGATATGCGGCCGGAGCAGGTGCCCTCGCAGAGGGAACTACGGACTGCGTTCGATCGGGTTGGCTATCAGAAGCTGGTGCTTGGTGAGCAGGGGGCGACCCGTCAGGCACCTGTGTACGTGGACCTCTCGGCGATCGCCAAAGGGTACGCGGTGGATCGTCTCGCAGCGCTTCTCTCCAGCCAGGGCTACCGGAACTTTCTGGTCGAAGTGGGCGGTGAACTGCGGGCCGCAGGACGCAAGCCGGACGGGTCGGCCTGGCGTATTGGCATCGAGGCGCCGGATATCGCCGGTCGCAGCGCGCAGCGCGTGGTCCGGCTGCGGGATATCGGCGTTGCCACCTCCGGCGATTACCGCAATTATTTCGAAGCGGACGGCCGGCGCTATTCGCATACCATTGATCCACAGACGGGGTCCCCGATTACCCACCGGCTGGCTTCGGTCACGGTTCTCGACCCGTCTGCGGCGCGAGCGGATGCCTGGGCGACGGCCCTGATGGTGCTGGGGCCGGAAGCCGGTCAGCAGGTGGCTGACAGGCAAAATCTTGCTGCTTTTTTTATAATCAGGTCTGCAGACGGTTTTGCTGAACGGCATACCGGGGCCTTTGAACGCTATTTGGAAGACTTGCCATGACCACGCTGTTTCTGACCTTTGGATTGATGCTGCTGCTAATCACCGGCATGGCAGTCGGTGTGCTGGCGGGTCGCAAGCCGATCACGGGTTCCTGCGGCGGCATCCAGAACCTGGGTCTGAAGGGAAAGTGTGATGTCTGCGGTGGCGATTACGAAAAGTGCGAGGAGTCCGGTGTCGAAACGGACACCCGTAGCGCGGGGGTGCGCGCGTTCAACCCGGACTCGCCCGCGGAGCGCGCCTAACGCCACCCGCCCCCCCATCCTCCGTCCGTAGGAGCGCTGCCAGGCGCGATTCGAGTGCCAGGTCTTTGTGATATCTGCAGCGAGCAGCAAGGCTGACCGCGGCTTGCGTCGCTCGTTCGGAATGCGCCAGATGGCAGCACCGATCGCGGCATGCGTCGCTCTCCGGGATGGGTTCAGGTGGCACCTCCGCTTGCAACGCGGATCGCGACTCGCGTCGCTCCTACTATACTGCGGGCGGTGTGGGTGGGGGTTTTCGTTATGACCGTGCATGAATTCGACCTGGTTGTCATCGGGACCGGCCCCGGCGGGGAGGGCGCTGCGATGAAGGCCGCCAAGGGCGGTCAACGGGTTGCCGTGGTGGAGATGCAGCCGCAGGTCGGCGGTAACTGCACGCACAAGGGCACGATCCCTTCCAAAGCGCTCCGCCACGCCGTCAGCCAGATCATCCACTTCAATACCGACAGCATGTTTCGCGATATCGGCGAGCCGCGCTGGCTGTCCTTCCCGCGTCTGCTGCGCACTGCCAACAATGTCATCAGCAAGCAGGTGCGCATGCGCACTGATTTTTACGCACGCAACCGGATTCAGGTTTTCTTCGGCCGGGCGCGTTTTCTGGAACCGCACGCACTGGAAATCCACTCCCGCTCCGGTGGTGTGGAAAGCATTCGCAGCGAGAACTTCGTGATTGCGACCGGTTCACGTCCCTATCACCCGGGTGACATCGACTTCAAGCACGCCCGGATTTTCGACAGCGACACGATACTCCATGCAGCGCACACACCGCGCAAACTCATCATCTACGGAGCTGGCGTGATCGGTTGCGAGTACGCCTCCATCTTCTGTGGCCTGGGTGTGAAGGTGGACCTCATCAACACGCGTGAGCGTCTGCTGGAGTTCCTGGATAACGAGATCACCGACGCGCTGAGTTATCACCTGCGCAAAAACGGTGTGCTGATCCGGCATCACGAACAGTATGAAAAGGTCACTGCCGACGAACAGTCCGTCACCCTGCACCTGAAGTCCGGAAAAACGCTCAAGGCGGATACGTTGCTCTGGTGCAATGGGAGGACCGGCAACACGGATGACATGGGGTTGGAGAATGTCGGTCTGGAGCCGGATGGCCGTGGGCAACTGCAGGTGAATGAGCGCTACTGCAGCGAGGTCAGCAATATCTATGTGGTGGGCGATGCCATCGGGCCGCCGAGCCTGGCGAGCGCCGCCTACGACCAGGGGCGTGCCGCCGCTGCGGCGATTCTCAAGGAAGATGCCGCTATCAAGTACGTGGAAGACGTACCGTCCGGCATCTATACCATTCCGGAAATCAGTTCCGTCGGAAAGAATGAAGCCGAGTTGACGGCTGAAAAAGTGCCTTATGAAATCGGCCATGCATCATTCAAGCACACCGCACGTGGCCAGATCGCCGGGGAAACGGTCGGCATGCTCAAGCTGTTGTTTCATCGCGATACGCTGGAATTGCTGGGCATCCATTGTTTCGGGGACCGCGCCGCTGAAATCGTCCACATCGGCCAGGCGATCATGCACCAGCAGGGCGCAGCCAACAGCATCGAGTATTTTGCCCAGACGACCTTCAATTATCCGACCATGGCGGAGATGTACCGGGTGGCGGCGTTGAATGGTCTGAACCGCGTGCACGAAAACTGAGTCTCCTGCGCGCATTGGCGCCGCATCAGTTTTCGCGCTCTGCCGCGTCCGGAGCGAGTTGTATCCGGAACAACCGGCAAGCGTTTTCAGTCGTGCAGGAGATCACCGATTCCATCGATTCCTGCCGGGCCTCGGCGAGCACCCGCACGACCTCCGGCAGGTAACAGGGTTCATTCCGTCGGGATGCCGGTCGCGGGCTCAGCGAACGCGGCAGCAGGTAGGGTGCGTCGGTTTCGATCAGGAGCCGATCGGCTGGGATGTGCGGCACCAGTTCCAGCAAATGGGCGCCGCGCCGTTCATCGCAGATCCAGCCGGTAATCCCGACAAACAGGTCGAGGTCCAGCCAGGCGAACAGTTCCCTGCGGCCAGCGGTGAAACAGTGGCTGACACCACCGGAGAGACCGTCGCGGAATTCGCGCAGGATCGCCTGTTGCCGGTCGAAGGCTTCCCGTTCATGCAGGAACACCGGCAGACCGGTCTCACGGGCCAGCTCAAGCTGCAGGCAGAAGGCTCGTTCCTGGTTTGCGGGTGTGGAGAAGTTTCGGTTGAAATCGAGGCCGGTTTCCCCGACCGCCACCACGCCCGTCCGGCCACATAACTCGCGCAGGCTGCTGATGGCCGCCTCGCTGCAATCGTCAGCATGGTGGGGGTGAATCCCGGCCGTGGACCAGAGCCGGTGCGGGTCTTCGGCAGTGAGCGCTGCAGCAGCGCGGCTTTCGGTTTCACTGGTGCCCGTAATCACCATGCCGGAGAGCCCGGCGTCCCAGGCACGTTCCAGCACAGCGCCGAGATCCTCGCGAAACTGCCCGCTGGTCAGGTTGACGCCAACATCGATCACGGCAGACGCTCGCTGATTTGTGCGCGCAGTGTCTCGACCCGTTTCCGGTTGACGCCGAAATCGCTGTAGCCGAGCCGGGATGCGGAGCGGACGTGAATCGTCTGCGCATCGGCCCACCAAAACTCCACATCATCCACAAAACCGAGCAGCCGGCTGGAGAACTCACTGCGGACATAGCCGTTCTCCTCGCCGGTCACGCGCGCGCGCGGGTCATTCCCGATCACGGCGCGGATCGCGGCAGCCGCTTGCGCCTGCTTCACGGATACACGCAACGGCGCCACGCGCTGTGCGTCCTCCACGGCAAGGCTGGAGACGCAATTGGGGGATGACGGGCAGGGCGACAGCCCGGCACCGGCAGACCCGAGATCCGCCGGTGGCTGCCCGGCACACCCGGTCAGCCAGAGTGCCCACAGCAGGGACAGCCCTGTAACCCGATTCCAGGGGAGCAGTGGCGGGGGGTTTTTGCGCATTTTTACGATCCTGTGTTTGCGAAGCGTGGGCGAGGGACCACCACGCCGGTACTTCCCTTATAATGGGGTCTGGCGGTACGCAGACCACGCAGGTATGGTGACGGCCTTTCAAGGTGTGGGCAACAGAACGGACAGGATCGTGAAGGACGGGTGGCGACACATGCAGTGGATGCGATGGATCAGGCGGCGGGCGGTGTGGCTGGCGATGGTGTTGCTGGCGGGGCCGGTGGTGTCGGGCTGTCAAAGCGCATTGCCGAGTGAAAAACAGAGCATGATCTCGCCCTGGTCAACATTTGACCAGGCAAAGCAGTCCTATGACCTGATCATTCCCAACTACACCACGACCGAAGAACTGGAACAGTTGGGCTATGACCCCTACCGGGTGCCGAACGTCGGCATTCTGACCTATCTGGATATCATTCAGCGCTTCATCCCCACCGAAAGCATCAAGGTGGAAGATCTTGATGAAGGCATTCAGCGTTGCATCCGCGCGCGTGAAGCCTGCTATGCCTATGAAGCCACGCCTTCCTGGCGTAAGAAAAAACGCTACGGGAGTGTGACGGCAGACGTCATGGGCTTCCAGAAGAAAGAGCGTACGATCGGCTGGAACTTTAACGCGCTGGTTGTCCTGATTGACGATGTTGTCGTGTACAAAATCTGGGGGGGCGTCCCCAATTTTGTCGAAGACAAGAAAAAGCGCACGCCGCTCGGCCCGATCCAGAACAACATGGACGACATCAAGGGCCTGATCTGAGCGGCCGGGGGTCTTCCATCGCCAATACGTTGTCGAGCTTACGCCCGGCGAGGTAGGCGTAGATCAGCCGGAATGACAGGACGTTCTTCACGTACCCGCGGGTCTCGCCGTAGGGGATGGTCTCGATCCACGCATCCAGCGGCAGACTCGGGGCATCCTTCAGCCATTCATCCACCCGGCCGGGGCCGGCATTGTAGGCGGCCGTGGCATGCGCCATCACGCCATCGTAACGGCGAAACATCTGGCCCAGGAATGCCGAGCCGAGCCGTACGTTGAGCGCGGGTGTCTCCAGGTCTGTGCGCGTGCTGTAGGGCGCTCCGATCTGACGCGCCACACGTTTCGCTGTTGAGGGCAGCAACTGCATCAGCCCGGTCGCATTCGCGGAAGAGCGGGCATCCGGCCGATAGGCGCTTTCCTGCCGCGCGATTGCGAAAGGCCACCAGCGGTCCAGATTGTTCAGCCGCGCGTTGCGGATGAGTTCCTCCCGCCAGCCGGTCGGGAAACGCAGGTGCAAATGGTTCCAGAGTCGCCCCATGATCGTGACCTGCACGGCGCGGTCATGCCAGGCCCAGTCCTGCGCCACATGGGCTGCTGCGAGGAGCCGCGGACCGTCCAGATCCCGGACCACCGTGTCCCACTCCAGCCGCGCTTCGGCCTCGTGACCGAGAATGAACAACTCCAGTGCCCGTCGGATGCCGGGTTGACGTTCCATGGCGTCGATCTGCAGCGGGGTCACCGCGGATGTCTCGTGCTC
>JBFKXW010000102.1:0-8214 GCA_041637915.1 Pseudomonadales bacterium
CACTGCTGCTGCACACCTTCGTGGTCCTGCCGCTGCTGTTGTGGTTCGTCGGCGGCATCCACCCGGCGCGGCATTTCCGCGCCATGGCGCCGGCCATGCTGACGGCGTTTTCAACCTCGTCCTCTTCAGCAACCCTGCCGGTCACCCTACGCTGCGTGGAACAGAATGCCGGCGTTTCCAACCGCACCAGCAGCTTCGTCCTGCCACTGGGCGCGACCATCAATATGGACGGCACCGCCCTATATGAATGTGTCGCGGCGCTGTTCATTGCGCAGGCCTATGGTCTGGAGATTACGCTGATGACGCAGTTCACGGTGGTCTTTGTGGCGCTGATCACCTCCATCGGGGTGGCCGGCATCCCGGCCGCCTCGCTGGTGGCCATCACCATCATCCTCGCCAACATCGGCCTGCCGCTGGAGGCAATCGGCGTGATTCTTGTCACCGACCGGATTCTCGACATGTGCCGAACCTCAGTGAACGTGTTCAGCGATTCCTGTGGTGCCGTGATCCTCGCCCGGAGTGAGGGGGAGGCCAACGTGCTGGCAGAGGATGGCCCCAACCGCACAGGAGCTCCCGCATGAAAATTTCGTGGCTACATACTCTCCTGGTGGGTGGGTGGGCACTGTGCCCACTCGGCGCGGCAATCGCCGGAGGCCTTAGCGTGGAGGTTCAGGATCCGGAGGGCAATCCGGTGCAGCACGCTGTCGTCTACCTGCTGCAGCAGGATGGCAGCCCCATTCCCGGCGCTGCCGGAACGGCCGTCATGTCACAACGCGACAGTCGCTTTGTCCCACCCGTGATTGCCGCAAACCGCGGCAGCAGAATTACATTTCTGAACGAGGACAGCACCCGCCACCACGTCTATTCCTTCTCGGAGGCCAAGGTGTTTGAAACCAAGCTGTATGCGCGCGAGGAGGCGCCCAGCATCCAGTTCGAAACGCCGGGGCACGTGGCACTCGGCTGTAACATCCACGACTGGATGGCCGCGCATATTCTGGTGCTGGATACCCCTCATTACGCCCTGACCGATGCCAGCGGAACGCTGCAGCTCGAAGACGTCCCGGCCGGGAAATACCTGCTGACCGCATGGCACCCGGGCACACCACCACGCGACCTCTGGAAGCAAGGGGTCCAGGTCGATGAAGCGGCTGGTGCGACGATCCGGGCGGTACTGCCCATTGCGGCCCCGCTGACCCAGGAGCGCCAACTCAGCCCACTGGAGCTGAAGCTGCGGAAGGCCACGTCCGGCCAGTGATCAGGTATTCCTTTTTCACCAAGGTGACGCTGGTCATCGTCGGTCTGCTGTCCGTCACGCTGATCACGATTTCGCTGGCGGCGATGTACGCGATCGACAGCAACCTGAAAGCGCGCGTACAGCGGGAACTGGACACTGGCGCCCGGGTGTTCCTGCAGTCGCTGGCCACCCGCACCAGCGTATTGCAGGACAAAGTGGAGGTGCTTGCGAAGGATTTTGCCTTCCGGCGCGCCATGGCGACCGGTGACCAGGCCACGGTGGAAAGCGCACTGGCCAATCACGGGCAGCGGGCTGGTGCCGGCGCCGTCATGTGGCTGGACCAGGATGGCCGGCTACGCGCCAGCACCCACCATGACGCATCGGGCAGCCCACCCTTTCCCTTCCCGGTACTGCTGGATGCCGCAGCAAATCAATCCGCGACCGGCGTCATCAACCTGTCCGAAGGTCTGTTCCAGGTCGTATTGGTCTCGATTCGTGTGCCCCATCATATCGGCTGGATCCTGATGGGCTTCCCCATCAACGATGAACTGGCGCAGGAGCAGAAAAACCTGACGCAGATGGACATCTCCTGGCTGTACAGCAACAAACGCGACAATCTGGAAATTCTTTCCTCCACGCTGTCGGCCGGAGACCGGGCCATGCTGTCCAACCGGACGCTTCCACAGCTGCAGGAGGCTCATGTGGAGGGCATTCTCAACCTGGAGCAACGCTATGTGACCCGCCTGCAGGAACTTGACGGCGCAGGTGCCGAAGGCGCCCGGGCATTGCTGCAGATTTCCCTGGATGAGGCCTACGCGGCGTACCGCGAACTGCAATGGCAACTGGCGCTGATCGCATTGCTGGCGTTACTGGTCTCCGGCGTCAGCGCGCTGTTCCTCGCGAGGAGCGTGTCGAGACCGTTGGAGAAGCTGCGCGCCGCCAGTGCCCGCATTGCCTCGGGCAACTATTCGGTCGAAGTGGAGATCAATAGCGGGGATGAGTTACAGCTGCTGGCCAATACATTCAACAGCATGCAGAGAGACCTCTCGGATCGGGAAGAACGCATTGTCTACCAGTCCCAGCACGACTTGCTGACCGGGCTGCCGAACCGGACCGTGATGCTGGATCGGGTGGAGACCGCCATTGCGCGCGCGCGTCGTGAAAATAAAGCAGCCGCCCTGATCGCATTCAACATCCGGCGCTTCAAGGAAATCAACGACACCATGGGGCAGAACGCCGGCGACCAGGTTCTGCGGATTTCCGCTGAGCGCCTGCGCAGTTCGCTGCGGGCCACGGACACCGTCCTCAGGCTCGGGAGTGACGATTTTCTGGTGGTGCTGGAGGCCGGGGATGCAGAATCCCTGCGCATTGTCGGTAGCAATCTCATCGCCAAGCTTTCCCAGCGAATGGAGATCGATGAACTGCAGATTCGTGTGAATTACATGGGTGGCGCCGCATTCTTCCCGGAACATGGGGACAACGTCGAAGATTTACTGCGGCGCACGGACATCGCGCTCAACATGGCACGTGAACATCACGAATCACTGCACGTCTATAACAATGGCGAGGACGAGCAGCACCTGCGGCGCGTGCAGATCATTGCCGACCTGCCGGATGCCATTAACAAAGCGGTTATGTTCATGGTGTACCAGCCCAAGGTGTCCATGGTGGACCGGCGTGCAAGCCATGTAGAGGCGCTGGTGCGGTGGATTCATCCGGAATTTGGATTCATCCCACCGGATGAATTTGTCACGCTGGCTGAGCAGTCCGGTAATGTGAAGATCCTCACGCACTTCGTCATACGCACGGTGATTTGCCAGTTGCGTGCCTGGCAGGATGCTGGCTTGCACGCCAACATTGCGGTGAACCTGAGCGCACTGGATCTGCTGGATCATTCTCTCCCGGACGTGGTGCAGGCCTATCTGAATACCTATAAGGTGCACCCGGAGTGCCTGACCTTCGAGATCACCGAAAGCGCATTGATGCAGGATCCCGAGCTCGCCATCCGTGTACTCAACATGCTGAAGAAGAACAGTATCCGTCTCAGCATTGATGACTTCGGCACCGGCTACTCGTCGCTTTCACAGCTGAAGCGTCTGCCGGTGGATGAACTGAAGATCGACAAGTCCTTCATTCTCCACATCGAACCCAACACGGACGATGCAGCGATCGTGCGATCCACGATTGAGCTGGGCCACAACCTGGGCCTGAAGGTGATTGCAGAAGGGGTTGAGAATGAGGAAGCCTGGGAGCTGCTTGACTCATTCGGGTGCGATTTCGTGCAGGGATACCTGATCAGCAAGCCGATGAAGCCGGATGACTTTACCAGTTGGTGGAAGGAACACTCCGCGCAACATTGACTGCATTGCGACGGCGTGCCAGCTGGCGAATCAAACTGGTTTCTTTGCGACCCCCCAATCGCTCTCCTATCCTCTTCTGGACACGTCGTTCACCCATCACAAGAACACGTCTGCAACTTGGAGGGACCCCATGCGTCGTCATTCATCCGTTCGCTGTCTGGCCGTTTCGCTGGCCCTGCTGGTCGCAACATCCGCACAGGCCTTTGACAGCCAGGGCAAGTTGATTGCCACCAGCGGCATGACCATGGTGGAGGGAGGCAGTGGCGGCGGCATCGTCCCCTGGGCGACGATCGCCGGCTATGGCACCGAAGGGCAGCCCGGCGCGAGTGCCTATTACACCGTCGTGGACGTACAGGATTACCGGCTAGACAGCTATGGCGCCTCCTTCTCCTGGGATAATCGCTACGAGCTCTCCATCGCGCACCATGAGTTTGATCTGAAGGACCTCCCGCTGGAGGACCAGCAGCAAAACGTGTTCGGTGCAAAAGTTCGCCTGGCGGGTGACCTGATCTACACCGACATTCCCCAGATTTCTGCCGGGCTGCAGTACAAGCGCAATACGCGCTTCGCAGTACCCAGGTTATTGGGCGCGCGCAGTCGCGAAGGAGTCGATCTGTATGTGGCGGCCACGAAAGTGTTCCTGGCCGGCTTGTTCGACCGCCATGTACTCGTGAACGGCACCATCCGTCGTACCAAGGCCAACCAGATTGGCCTGCTCGGGTTCGGTGGCAACAAGCGCGACAAACATGAGTACATGTTTGAAAGTTCCGTCGGACTGATGGTGCGCCCCGATGTGGTGATCGGTGCCGAATTCCGTGAAAAACCGGACAACCTGTCTGCCGCTCCGGAGCAGCACTGGCGGGATTTCTATGCCGCCTGGTTCCCGACCAAGCACGTTTCCGTACTGGCCGCGTATGCCAAGCTCGGATCAATCGCCGGAGAGGACCACCAGGAAGGCCTTTTCGCTTCGATCCAGTTCACCTATTGAGCATGGGAGAATCAGACATGCCCACGAGTTTCATGAGGCAAACCCTGCGCTGCGCCGCCCTGTCCCTGCTGCTATTGTGTCCGCCGGTCAGTGCGGACGACAGCCTGTACCGGGATCTCGGCGGCAAGGAGGGCATTACCGCTGTGGTGGATGCTTTTCTGCAGGCCGTGATCGAAGACGAACGGATCGTGCACCACTTCAAGGGTGCCAATATCACGCGCCTGCGCGAAAAACTGATTGAGCAGTTCTGTGAGGTATCTGGCGGCCCCTGCGAATACACCGGCGAAACCATGGAGGAGTCACACAGGGGAATGAACCTGACCACCGGGGACTTCAACGCACTGGTGGAGGATTTGCAAACAGGGATGCGCAACGTCGGCATTTCCCTGAGCGCCGAAAACCGTCTGATCGCGCGACTCGCGCCCATGCACGGCGACATCGTTCACCAATGAATGGCACCGCGCCGCGTTAGCCCTCGTATTGCCGGGGTACTCGCGCGTTCACCCCCGTGAACAATTCGTAGGAGATGGTGCCGGCTGCGCGGGCAATGGCATCGGCTGGCAGCCCCGCACCCCAGAACCGCACCAGACTCCCAACGCGCGCTTCCGGCACGGCAGACAGATCCACCGTGACCAGATCCATGGAGACACGCCCGGCCAGGGACGCGGGCTTATCATCCACCAGCACCGGAGTCCCTGCGGCCAGGCAACGTGGGTAGCCATCGGCGTATCCCATAGCCACAACCCCCATGCGCATGGGTGACGCCGCCCGGAATGCAGCGCCATAGCCGATCGTCTCTCCCTCCGCGAGATCCCGCACGGCGATCAGCCGCGACTCCAGATGCATTACAGGTCGCAGGCCGTCTTTGCTGGCATCCCCACCCACAAACGGCGAGCTGCCATACAACATGATGCCGGGTCGAACCCAGTCCCGGCGGGCGTCTGGCCAGCCCAGCAGGGCAGCGGAATTGGCGATGCAAACCTCGCCCTCGAACCCGGCACAACACGCCTGCATTTGCTGCAACTGCGCCTGTGCGTGGTCGCTGGCAGGTTCGTCCGCGCAAGCCAGGTGGGTCATCAATCGGACATTTTTAACGCAGGGCAGCGACCGCAAGGCCGCCAGTATTGCCGCCAGCTCTGCCGGTGCGATACCGAGCCGGTGCATACCGGTATCCACCTTCAGCCACACATCAAAACGACCCTTGCCCTGCCACGCGGACAGGGCGTCCACCTGCCAGACATCATGCACGATCAAATCCAGATCGCGGGCAGCAGCCTCGGAAAGCTCATCCGGTTGAAAAATCCCCGCCAACAGCAGGGTACGCTTGCGGTGCCCCGCTTCGCGCAGGACCAGCGCCTCGTCAATCCCCGCCACGGCGAACGCGTCGGCATCGGCGAGTCGCTCCGCCACGGGCAGTACGCCGTGACCGTAGGCATTTGCCTTGATGACGGCGATGACATGACTGGCAGGAGCAGCGGCGCGGGCGCGCTGAAAATTATGCTGCAGTGCACCCAGGTCGATGCGAGCACGTGCCGGACGGCTCATTGGTATTCCGGATACGCGGAATGTTCGCGGTCCTCGAAGCGGGTGTACTTGTCGAGAAAGACCAGGTCCACGGTGCCAATCGGCCCGTTCCGCTGCTTGCCGATGATCACTTCGGCCTGCCCCTTCACGGCTTCGTCTTCCTTGTTGTACACCTCATCCCGGTAGATGAACATGATGAGGTCAGCGTCCTGTTCGATGGCGCCGGATTCCCGCAGGTCCGACATTACCGGCCGCTTGTTGGGCCGCTGTTCAAGACTCCGGTTGAGCTGCGAGAGCACCACGACAGGCACCTGCAGTTCCTTGGCGAGCGCCTTCAGCGAACGGGAAATTTCCGAGATCTCGGTCGCGCGGTTCTCCGCATTGCCAGGCACCTGCATGAGCTGCAGATAGTCGATCATGATCATGCCCAGCTGACCATGCTCGCGCGCCACGCGTCGCGCCGCTGCACGCAACTCCATCGGGCTCAGCCCGGCAGTGTCATCAATGAACAGGGAGCGGCCTTCCAGGATGTGAAATGCCCCCATCACCCGCGCCCAGTCATCCTCGGTCAGGTCCCCTTTCCGGACCCGACTCTGATCAATACGACCCAGCGATGAAATCATGCGCATGATCAGCGACTCGCCCGGCATTTCCATACTGAACACCAACACCGGACAGTTCTGGTTCGATGCGTCGATCACCGCGTTTTCAACCAGATTCATCGCAAAGGATGTTTTCCCCATAGACGGCCGGCCCGCGACGATAATCAGATCGCCCTTCTGCAGACCACAGGTCATGGTGTCGAGATCACGAAAGCCTGTCGCCAGCCCGGTCAGCGGCGAGTCCGATTTCATCAATTCGTCGAGGCGCTCAATGGACTTTTTCAGCAGCGCCTTGACCGGTTGCGGACCGGTGCCGGTGGCGCCCTCTGCGCAGATGCTGAAGATGCGCGATTCGGCGGTATCGAGCACCTCGCGGCTGCTGCGACCGGCCGGCTGGTAGGCATCCTGCTGAATCTCATTGGTGGCGCTGATCAGGCCGCGCAGAATGGCGCGATCCCGGACGATCTCTGCGTAAGCGCGAACGTTGGCAGCGCTGGGCGTGGCCTCTGCCAGCTCAACCAGGTACGCCATGCCGCCGACCTTCTCCAGGTCGGCACTGCGGGCGAGTTCCTGCTGGAGAGTCAGCACATCCAGCGGCTGGCTGTCTTCCGCCAGAATGTACATTGCCTGATAAATACGGCGATGCTCATCCCGGTAGAAATCGGCTGCCGTGACGACGTCGGTGACGACATCCCAGGCACCCTCTTCTATCAACAGGCTGCCGAGGACGGCCTGCTCGGCCTCGACCGCCTGAGGGGGCAGCCGGTAGCGATCCCTGGCGAGCTGCGGTGGCGCAGCCAGGGAAATTTCTTCTTCCGGAGGATCGATGACGTCAGGCATGTCCGCATTCTCCATCGCACACACCGTGATAGCAACGACTGACCAAGGCCCGCACGCCGTGCGGGCCGGCAACTCAGGCCTCGGCGACCACCACGACGGCAATCTCGGTCAGCACGTCGGAATGCACCTGGATTTCGATGTTGAACTCGCCCACGTTGCGGATCGGCCCGTTCGGCAGGTGAATCTCGGATTTCTCCACGTCAGCACCGGCCTTCGCCACCGCGTCCATGATTTCCCGGCTACCGACAGATCCGAACAATTTGCCTTCATCATCTGCCGTCTTGGCGACGATTTCGACACGCAGCCCGGTCAGCGCCTCGGCGCGCGTTCTGGCCTCAGCGAGCTTCTCCTGAGCGGCTTTTTCCAGTTCCGCACGACGCGCTTCGAATTTCGCGACGTTTTCCTTCGTGGCGGGCACAGCCTTGCCATAGGGAACCAGAAAGTTACGGCCAAAACCTGCTTTCACCTGGACTTTGTCGCCCAGATCACCCAGGTTCTGCACCTTCTCCAACAAAATGACGTCCATCAGCCTTTCCTCTCCTCAAGCCTTTGCGTACTTGTTTCTCTCAGCGTGCCGCAGTCTGCAACACTCAGGAATTCTCTGAATCATCCGGATTCCGCCGCCGCAACCGGCCGCGAAAATCCATCCCGCTGTCCAGCAGCGCC
>JBFKXW010000103.1:0-8209 GCA_041637915.1 Pseudomonadales bacterium
AAACGGCGGCCAGTTCTCCGCAGAGAGGAAATTTCCCGCGGAATCGGCACGCGTAACAGCCGGAGGACATGAAATCCGGCTGCTGATCCCCACTACCTATATGAATCTGAGCGGTCAGGCTGTCAGCGGCGCGTGCAGATTCTTTGGCATAGAGCCGGAACAGGTACTGGTCTGCCACGATGAACTCGATCTCCCGCCGGGTTGTGCGCGACTCAAGAATGGTGGCGGCCATGGCGGGCACAACGGACTGCGGGACATCGTTGCGCATTTCCAGGGTAACAAGAACTTCCTGCGCCTGCGCATTGGCATTGGTCACCCCGGCCCGGGCCGGGATGTTGCCGGATTTGTGCTGAAGCGGCCTCCGCAGTCGGAGCAAACCCGCATCGACGATTCGCTTCGCGATGCGCTGGATGCACTGCCCATCCTGCTGGATGGCGACTGGGAGAAGGCGACCACGCAACTGCACACAGAAAACTGAAAGATCGCGCCGGGTCGGCTGGGGCGGAATCCCGGGACCCCGCGCGGCGAGAGTCGCGAAACGCATTTCAGCACGGGCTGAATCGAATTGGCCCGGTCAATGCATCGAGATGAAAATCAAAAAAGAGGACCTATCCGCTCATGGGATTTAACTGCGGCATCGTCGGTCTGCCCAATGTAGGCAAATCAACACTGTTCAATGCACTGACACAGGCGGGCGTGGAAGCGCAGAACTTCCCGTTCTGTACCATTGAACCGCATACCGGCGTTGTCCCGATGCCGGACCCCCGACTGCAGGCCATCGCGGAACTGGTCAAACCCCAGAAAATCATCGCCACCTCCATGGAGTTCGTGGATATTGCCGGACTCGTCGCCGGCGCGTCCAAGGGTGAGGGTCTCGGCAACCAGTTCCTGTCGAACATCCGCGAGACTCAGGCCATTGCACACGTCGTGCGTTGTTTCGAGGATGACAACGTCACGCATGTCTCGGGCAGCATCGACCCGGTACGCGACATCGAGATCATCCACACCGAACTGGCGCTGGCGGACCTCGATTCCGTACAGAAATCACTGCAGAAGCTGATCCGCAAGGCCGGCAGTGGCGACAAGGAAGCCAAGACCCAGGTCGCCGTGCTGGAGAAAGTCGAAGCGGTGCTGGATGCCGGCAAGCCGGCCCGGTCGGCGGATCTGACGGACGACGAACGGGTGATTCTGCGCTCCTGGAGCCTGCTCACTGCGAAACCCACGCTGTACGTTGCCAATGTGTCCGAGGATGGCTTCACCAACAACCCGTTGCTGGACGCGGTCAAAGCGTATGCGGCTTCAGAAGGTTCCGGCGTGGTGGCCGTCTGCAACAAGATCGAAGCGGAAATCGTTGAACTCGATCCGGAGGACCGGGATGAGTTTCTGGCAGAACTCGGACTGGAAGAACCCGGTCTGAATCGCGTGGTTCGCGCCGGCTATGAACTGCTCGGCCTGCAGACCTATTTCACGGCAGGCGAGAAGGAAGTGCGAGCCTGGACGATTCGCGAGGGCGCCACTGCCCCGCAGGCAGCCGGCGTCATTCACACTGATTTTGAGCGAGGCTTCATCAAGGCTGAGGTCATAGGCTACGACGACTTTATTGCCTGCAAGGGCGAGGCTGGCGCCAAGGAAGCCGGCAAGTGGCGCCAGGAAGGGAAGGATTACGTCGTCCGCGACGGAGACGTGATCCACTTTCGCTTTAACGTCTGACTCCCTCATTGGACCCCGGCGCCCTCTTCGGCGCCGGGGTTCTCGATTGCGTGTTCCATGTTCAGAAGGTGCGATTCAACATGCATCCACTTGCACTTGCAGCCCTGTTCACCGTCCTGACACCCGGCCTCGCCCTCGCGGGTGGTGGCGGCACGATCGAACCACTCGATCTGAGTACGCATTGGGTCGGTGGTGCGGCCATCGCCATTTTTGTAATTGCCTATACGCTGGTCATCCTCGAAGAACACCTGCACCTCGCCAAATCCAAGCCCATGCTGCTGGCGGCAGGACTGATCTGGATGCTGATCGCGATCACCTACAGCGCAGCAGGAAAACCGGACGCTGTGGAGGGCGCCATCCGGCACAATTTCCTGGAGTACGCCGAGCTGTTCTTCTTCCTGCTGGTGGCGATGACCTATATCAATGCCATGCTGGAACGGCAGGTCTTCGAAGCACTGCGCTACTGGCTGGTCGCGCGTGGATTCAGTTTCCGGGCGCTGTTCTGGCTGACCGGCTTCCTCGCGTTCTTCATCTCGCCGGTTGCGGACAACCTGACCACAGCACTCATCCTCTGCGCAGTTGTGCTGGCCGTCGGGAAGGGGCAACCCGGTTTTGTCGCGGTCGGTTGCGTGAATATCGTCGTGGCAGCCAACGCCGGTGGTGCCTTCAGTCCCTTTGGCGACATCACCACGCTGATGGTCTGGCAGAAGGGCATGGTCGATTTCATCGAATTCTTCGCACTGTTCCTGCCCGCACTGGTGAACTATGTGGTGCCGGCAGTGATCATGCAGTTTGCGCTGCCGAGGGGAAATCCGGAGGCGAGCGGGCACACTGAGATCGAGATTCTGCCGGGCGGCATCACCATCGTGATTCTGTTTCTGCTGACCATTATCACTGCGGTCTGCTTCCACAACTTCCTGCACATTCCGCCGGTATTCGGGATGATGCTGGGTCTGGGATACCTGAAGATCTTTTCCTACCTGCTGCGGCACAGCATGCACCAGCGTGCAGATCACGTGGAGGACGTCCCCACCGACTTTGATGACGAGGATAAACGCTCGTTTGACGTATTCGAAAAGATCGCACAGGCGGAGTGGGACACCCTGTTTTTCTTTTACGGCGTGATCCTGGCAGTCGGCGGCCTCGGTTTCCTGGGCTATCTTTCTCTGCTCTCCGGCTTCATGTACGGCGATCTGGGCCCGACGACGGCAAACATCCTGGTGGGTATCCTCTCTGCCATCGTCGACAACATCCCGGTGATGTTTGCGGTACTGACCATGCAGCCGGACATGTCCAACGCACAGTGGTTACTGGTCACACTGACCGCCGGCGTAGGCGGCAGCCTGCTTTCAATCGGCTCCGCAGCCGGCGTGGCGCTGATGGGCCAGGCGCGCGGCCAGTACACGTTCTTTTCGCACCTGAAATGGACACCGGTGATCGCGCTCGGCTACGTCGCCAGCATCGCCACACACCTGCTGGTCAACGGCACCTGAGCCGGTTTGCTTCACGCGGCACCTGTCACTGTACGGCCTCGCAGCGAGGAAGGCCCGCAGCGTCATATGACGATATCCGGCTGCGGAGGCAGGCTGACAATCGGCTCCGTCCACAGGGAACCAATTTCGATGACCAAGCGGTCTGCCGGGACAAAATCGTTCAGCTCCCGCTCACACTGAGCAATGGCCTGACGGAATACCGGGGGGGCCGCCAGTCGCAGCGCAGGATTGAGTTCCCGCGCAACGATGCGCATCTGCACGACTGGCTGGCCAGACCGGAGCCGCGGCAGCGCATAGCGGTAGCGGGCAAAGTAATCAGGCTCCGAAAAGTCGGGCCAAAGCGCCAGACCCAGTTCCTCCCCGTCGACCGGGCAATCCCGGCCCGCAATCCTTCCATGAAAAGGTGGCGCACCGGCCCGAGGGGGTGGATATCCCGCAGACTCAGGATGACCAGGCCCGACGTCACCCACCACTGCGAAACCCGATCGGGGCGCCGGCCTGACAGGGCACAGTGGCTCGGGCAGGCATCCTTTACCATGCGTTCAGAATCAATTCAGCGCCCATTCATGGACGCAGTCGTACTTTGCAGGTGTGGCTAACGAAAGACCCTCACCGTTCGGGGGTTCTCAACAAGGAGGAGCCCACCATGCAAAACACAACGAGGATCATGATCGCCACTTTGTTCACCGCGGTGGTCGCCGGACCGGCCCTCGCCGATCACGGACATCGGGAAGGAAAGCGCCATCAGGCACATGCACACGAACGCGCGCATGAGCGACACGGAGACCGCCGGCACGCGGAGCGGCAGAAAGAAAAACACCATACGCGCCATGATCGGCATCGCGACTGGGGTAAGCACTCAGCACGCCATCACGACACGCACCGGCGCTGGAGTCACAAACAGCACCACGATCATGGCTACCACCGGGGATGGCACAAACCAAAACACCACGCCCGCGGGTATGCCCCGCGACATGACCGTCGCTATCATGGCCGTGTGAACGGCTACTACTACGCGAGCACGCCCTGGAAAATCCAGTTGTTCAACCGTAACCACCGCTTGCACACCACGATTCCACTCGGCCGCGGCGCGCACTGGCAGATCAAGGGCAACCTGATCGTCGTACAGGGCCGTCACAGGGTACACGTGTACGGCGGACCACGCTTCCATCTGCTGCGCAGCTACAGCAGGCACGAAAACCGCAAACCGCGCCGTGATTCGGGACTGTATCTCAATTACCGTTTCTGAACGGGCAAAAGAAAGGGCCTGCCCGAGGACCGGGCGGGCCCTTTTTGTAGGCCTCCCGGGCAACGCGGCCGACCGCCTGCAAACAGCAATGACGCCTACTTCTTCAGGTGCTGCTTCGCTGCCAGATACTGCGGGTTGAACAGGTGCTTTGAGACGTTTTCCGTACCCAGCTTGCGCCGCTGCACGTGCATCTCGGTACGATGCCGTGCCTGCACGTTCTCGATCACCCACTGATTGAAGCGCCGGCCTTTCTTGCCGACCTTCGATGAATTGCCCAGCGTGATCAATCGCTTCAGCAGGCGCCCACGCTTGTCGAAATACTCGATACGACGCAGCGAGTAATCTTTTTGATCCAGGTACAGGTCGCGGTGCATGTAGCCACTGGTCTGGGCAATCTTGTTGCTGGCAGGCAGTGCACGCACCACAAAAACCGGTTCGCCATCCAGTTTCGCGTCTGGCATTCGTTCATAGCTGTGCTTGGAGAGGTCCTCTACCGAGAGGTCCTCGTAGGTCATGTCCGTGCCCATGAAGTAGGAACGGGAGGATCCCGGCTTGGAACCCTGAGGCTTCACCTGGCCGGTGGCAGGCAGGTAACTCCAGTACTGACTGGGCTTGCCCGGATGCTGCCAGGCAAGCAACGCGGTTCCGGCGACATCCCGCGGCGCGTCCACGACGAGCAGATGACGGGTGCCGCCGTCCTTCCACTGCAGGGAGTAACGACGCAAACGACGGATCTTGGAATGTCCCAGCCGATCGACCAGCCGCAAGGTTAGTTCTTCCGCCTCAGCCGCCACCTGGTGGCGCTGAATGAACTCGCGCAGGATCGAAGGACCATCCTGCACGGCCCAGACCGGAGCTGCCAGTACGCTTCCGAAAATGAACCAGCCCAGCAGCCAACTCCGCATATGCACCCGGACACTCGCCCCACCTCAACTACAGCCATTTTAGCCGGATTGGCACACAAGTTCGGCACCGCCTGATCTGCGCTACAGTTTCTCCTGTTGATGACGATGGGACACAGCGTGCAGGACCTCGCGCACGGCGCCTACAGAACTTCCGAGTTGCTGGCATGCCAGCATTGCGATCTGTTGTCCCTGCGTCCACCTTTGATGCCGGATGTGGAAGTACGTTGTCCGCGCTGTGACGCCTTGCTGCTCCCGCGCCAGTTGCCGGAACTCGAGATTTCCTTCGCACTCTGCGTAAGCGCATTGCTGCTCTTTCTGATCACCACGCTGGCACCACTCCTGACCCTGGAACTGCGCGGCATCCCTACCACGACGACCCTCGCCGGCGCAGGGTGGGCCCTGTACGGGGCGGAGAGACCGACCGTCGCCCTGGTGGTGCTGTTCTGTACCGTGCTCGGGCCCGGGCTGGTCCTTGCCTTGCAATGTTATGTGGTTGGCGTTCTGTTTCTGGGTCGCACGCCGCGTGGTTTGCGCCACATGCTGGCCTGGATCTGCAAGATCGCGCCCTGGGGCATGCTGGATGTGTTCCTGCTGGGGATCGTCGTCGCCCTCATCAAGCTGGTCAGCATGGCGGCGATCCTGCCCGGACCGGGCCTGTACGCCTTTGCCTTGCTCGTGCCACTCCTGGTGCTGACCGAGTCACGCTTCCCGGCACGTGCGCTCTGGGAACACCTGGAGATTCTGCAGGGAACCCAACCATGACCCAGGCGGTGGATGCGAACCTGCTCAGTTGCCACCTGTGCGGCAAGCTCTCCCGGGCCGCCGGGGCCAGTGCCGGAATCTGCCCCCGTTGCGGCACCCTGCTTGAGTTTCGCAAGCCCGCCAGCATCGCACGCACCTGGGCCCTGCTGATGGGTGCACTGATCCTGTACCTGCCGGCGAATCTGCTCCCGGTCATGCGCACCACCTACGTGGGTGAGGAAACCGCCGACACCATTATCAGTGGCGTGGTCTACTTCCTGCTGAATGGCGACTGGCCACTGGCGGTGATCATTTTTACCGCCAGTGTGCTGGTGCCGCTGCTGAAAATGCTGTCGCTTGGCTTCCTGCTGCTTTCCGTGCAGCGGCACAACCGCTTCTGGCGGCGCGGTCGCACCACGCTGTATCGCATCACGGAGGTCATGGGCCGCTGGTCCATGGTCGACGTGTTTGTGATCGCCCTGCTGACCGCGCTGGTACAGGCTGGGTACTTCGCGCAGGTGGTCCCGGACCTGGGTGCCGTGGCATTCTGCGCCGTGGTCATCCTGACCATGCTGGCGGCGGAGACTTTTGATCCGCGACTGATCTGGGACGAGGCAGGCACCACGTGAACGAGCGCCGATCCGCGACCGTACCCACCGCCACGCTGGTACAGCGACGGCGAGGCGTCAATGCGATCTGGATTGTGCCCATCGCTGCACTGATTGCGAGCATCTGGCTGGTCTATCAGGCGCTCTCGTCCCGTGGCCCGGTGATCTCGATACACTTCGAGAATGCGGAGGGTATTGAAGCAGGCAAGACCCGGCTGCGGTACCTGAACGTGGAAATCGGCAAAGTCACCGCCGTACAGTTTGCCGATGCCGGAACGGGCGTCGAAATCAGTGCCGAGATGATGCCCGGCAGCGAATCGAGGCTGACCGACACCACCCGTTTCTGGGTGGTGCGCCCACGGCTGGAGGCCACGGGCGTGTCCGGCCTGAGCACGCTACTCAGCGGCGCCTACATCGGCATGGACCCCGGCGAGGGCGGTAAAAGCCGGCGCAAATTCGAGGCCCTGAACGAGCCACCCCGCGTGCTGTCGCATCAGACCGGCAGTGTGTTCCGGCTCTGGTCGCCCGAACTGGAATCGCTGTCCATCGGGTCTCCGGTGTACTTCCGCCGCCTGCAGGTAGGCTCCGTGGTCGGCTATGCGCTGTCCGACGATCACTCGCACGTGGAGATCGAAGTCTTTGTCGACTCGCCCCACGATGCGTACGTACACACGGAATCGCGCTTCTGGAATGTCTCCGGAGTCCGCGTTCAGGCCAGCTCCGAGGGACTGGATGTGGACGTGGAATCGCTGATGGCGCTGGCCAGTGGCGGTGTCGCATTCAGCGTGCCGGAATTACCCGGCGTCGATGTGGCTGTGCCGAAGGATCATATCTTTACGTTGTTCCCGAGCCGCAGTGAAGCGCAGGAGCAGGCCGTCATCGGAACACACCCCTTTCTGGTGTATTTCAACGAATCTGTGCGTGGGCTGCAGCGCGATGCGGCGGTGGAGTTTCGCGGCCTGCGTGTCGGCAGCGTTCGTGAAATTCTGGACGCCAAGCAATTGGACAATGGTGAAATCCGCATTGGCGTCCTGCTCGGCATCGACCCGGAGCGGATGCCCTACGACACCAACTCAGAACTCGCGACCGGCTGGGAGCGACGACTGGAATGGGTCCAGCGACTCAGTGACAGCGGCGCGCGTGCCCAGTTGAAGGCTGGCAACCTGCTGACCGGACAGAAATACATCGAAATCGATATCATCGATCAGCCCGAGCCGGTCACAGTGAGCGCGGATATGGGGTACCCGGTCATCCCCAGTGCGGGCGGTGCACTGGAGGGGATCACCCAGAGCCTGGCGAGCATTCTCACCAAGGTGGACGGCATCCCCATCGCACAGATCGGCCGGGATGTCGGCGGTGCCGCAAAAGCTGCGAACCGGCTGGCCAATGATGAAAACCTGACCCAGACCGTGCGCAACCTTAATGCGGCGGTCAACCAACTCGGCGCACTGCTTTCCGAGGCACGCCCGTTGGTGATCAATGCCACCGAGGCCAGCGCCGGCC
>JBFKXW010000104.1:0-8170 GCA_041637915.1 Pseudomonadales bacterium
GGAAGAGGCAGTTTGAGCGCTCCAATCAGCACGCCACGTCGGTAATGCTGGGGCTTTACAAGCAGGGGCAGCACGCCTCCTCGGAGTTGATGCAGCGCTTCATCAAGGCGATCGGCGTGTATCCGCCCGGTTCATGGGTGAAGCTGGTCTGCGGTGAAACGGCCCTGGTGACGCACCGGCAGGCCAACAGTTCCACGCCCCTCGTGCGCGCCTTCATCAACCGGCAGGACGAGCCGTTCCCGACGCCGATGCTGCGCGATACCAGTGATCCGGACTACCGCATTTCAGCTATTGCAGTGCCGCCGGAGAAGCGGGTGCGGATTCACATGTCGTCACTGTGGCGCTGAGTTGCGGTTCCCTCAGACCCGGAAGGTCTTTTTCAGTTTTTTCGGCACCATGACCTTTTTCAGCCGGGCGATTTCCGGCAGGCCATTGCGGTACGGTGGATAATCTTCGCCGACGATCAACGGGGCCAGGTATTCGCGGCCCAAGTCGCTGATGTGATAGCCGTCCCGGCTGATAAAATTGCGCGGCATCTTCTTTTCAACGTTGGCGACATCGCTGAGACGGGCTTCGCCGACGGTCCACTGATATTTTTTGCCGGGCTTGCGCACGATGATGGGCATCACGGCATTCTTGCCCGCCAGTGCGAGTTCCACGGCGGCGGTGCCCATGGCGTAGGCCTGTTCGACATCCGTGGCGCTGGCGACATGGCGGGCCGCCCGTTGCAGGTAATCCGCGACCGCCCAGTGGTACTTCAGGCCGAGTTCATCGCGCACCATTTCCGCGATTCGGGGCGCAACGCCACCCAGTTGCTTGTGACCGAAGGCATCGGTGCTACCGGATTCTGCGAGGAAAGTGCCGTCCTGATAACGCGCGCCCTCCGAGACGACGATGACACAGTAGCCGTGCTGCTTCACGCAACGCTTTACCCTCCGCAGGAACTTCTGTGGGTCAAAGACGATTTCCGGGAACAGAATGATGTGGGGCGGATCACCCTCCTGCTCAGTGGCGAGGCCGCCGGCCGCTGCGATCCAGCCGGCGTGACGCCCCATGACTTCCAGGATGAACACCTTGGTGGATGAGTCGCACATGGAGGCAACGTCGAGGCCGGCCTCGCGTACCGAGGTGGCGACATACTTGGCGACGGAGCCGAAGCCGGGGCAGCAGTCCGTCAGCGGCAGGTCGTTATCCACTGTCTTGGGGACGCCGATACAGGTTACCGGGAAGCCCATTTTCTCACTCAGCTGCGAGACCTTGTGGGCGGTGTCCTGTGAATCACCCCCGCCGTTGTAAAAGAAGTAACCGATGTCGTGGGCCCGAAACACCTCGATAAGACGCTCATACTGGGCTCGGTCTTCGTCTATGCCTTTCAGCTTGTAGCGGCAGGAGCCGAACGCACCGCCCGGGGTGTGGCGCAGCGCGGCGATGGTTTTGGCGGACTCTTTGGAGGTGTCGATCAGCTCCTCCCGCAAAGCGCCGACGATGCCGTTGTGACCGGCGAGTACCTTGCGAATCTGCTGCTTGTGTTGGCGCGCTGTTTCGATCACGCCACAAGCCGACGCATTGATAACGGCGGTGACACCGCCAGACTGGGCATAAAAGGCGTTTCTGGCTGGCATGCGGCGGTGTTCTCCCTGCAGCGAGTTTTGTGCGCGACGCGGCTGGCGATCATAATGCAATTCCTTGGGGGGTGCATGAAACCCCCGGTCTGGCATTTCCGGAGTCTTGTCTTGCAGCTTTTCATCCTTGGTATTTGCGGCACCTTCATGGGCAGCCTGGCGATTCTGGCCCGGGAAGCCGGACATCAGGTGCGCGGCTGTGACGCGCAGGCCTATCCGCCCATGAGCACACTGCTGGCCGAGCAGGGGGTGGAGGTGCTGGAGGGCTACGACCCGGCCTATCTCGACCCGCGCCCTGATCTCGTGGTGGTGGGCAATGCGCTGTCGCGCGGTAACCCCTGCGTGGAATATGTGCTGGATCAGAACATGCCGTACGTCAGCGGTCCGCAGTGGCTGGCAGATGCAGTGCTGCGCGATCGCTGGACGATTGCGGCTTCCGGTACGCATGGCAAGACCACCACGGCCAGCATGGTGGCGGCGATCCTGGAGGACGCCAATCTGAATCCCGGCTTTCTGATCGGTGGGGTGCCGCTGAACTTTCCGGTCTCCGCCCGGCTCGGCGATTCGCCCTTTTTTGTGGTGGAGGCGGACGAATATGACACCGCGTTTTTCGACAAACGTTCCAAGTTCGTGCATTACCGGCCGCGCACGCTGATCATCAATAACCTGGAATACGATCACGCGGATATTTTCCCTGACCTGGCCGCCATCGAGCGCCAGTTTCACCATCTGTTGCGGACGGTGCCGGGTTCCGGGTGCGTGGTCCTGCCCGCCGGGGTGCAGGCGATCGAAGATGTGCTCGGACAGGGCTGCTGGACGCCAGTGGAGAGGCTGCATGTCGGCGAGGGCGCCCTGGGCGTGCCGTGGACTGCCCGGCTGCTGCAGGAAGATGGCAGTGACTTCGATGTGCTGCACAACGGGCAGCCGGTTGCCCATGTGAAATGGCATCTGACCGGGCGCCACAACGTGGCGAATGGCCTGGCTGCACTGCTGGCGGCCCGTCACGCCGGCGTGCCGCTGGAGACCGCTGCCGAGGGGCTGTCCCGGTTCCAGGGCGTGAAGCGGCGGCTGGAAGTCCTGGGTGTGCCGGGCGGCGTCACAGTGTACGACGACTTTGCGCACCACCCCACGGCAATCGCCACCACGCTGCAGGGCCTGCGCGCGCGGGTCGGCGCGGATGCACATGTGCTGGCGGTGATTGAGCCGCGTTCCAATACCATGCGCATGGGAATTCACCGTGATGACCTGATGAGCGCATGCAGGGAGGCGAGTGAGGTGATCTGGTACCAGTCCCCCGGGCTGGCCTGGAACCTGGAAAACACTGCACGGAATGGGCCGGTCCCGGCGCGAATCATCGGTGATACCGATGAAATCGTGCGGCAGATCGCGGCGGAGGCGCAGCCCGGCTGGCATGTGGTTGTGATGAGCAACGGCGGCTTCGAGGGGATTCACGGGCGCCTGCTGGATGCGCTGGGTGCAGCGGCATGAGTCCGCCGGTGGTGACGCTGGCGCTGACCGGTGCCTCCGGTGCGCCGTACGGTCTGCGCCTGCTGGAATGCCTGGTGCGCTCCGGCGCCTCGGTGTACCTGTTGGTTTCCAAGGCGGCGCAACTGGTGATTGCCACGGAAACGGATTGGGAGCTGCCGCCCAAGCCGCAGGCGATGGAAGCCTCGCTCCGTGAAAAGTTGTCAGCACGGAGCGGTCAGATTCGCGTGTTCGGTCGCGAAGACTGGATGGCACCAGTGGCCTCCGGGTCCAACGCGCCGGACGCCATGGTCATCTGCCCGGCCAGCACCGGTACCCTCTCGGCCGTGGCCACCGGTGTCTGTAACAACCTCATCGAACGTGCCGCAGACGTCATACTCAAAGAGCGCAGGCAATTGATCCTCGTCCCGCGCGAGACACCCTACAACGCGATCCATCTGGAAAACATGCTGGCGCTCACCCGCATGGGGGCGACGATTCTGCCCGCCAGTCCGGGCTTCTATCACCAGCCGCAGCAGGTCACGGATCTGGTCGATTTCGTTGTCGCGCGCATCCTTGACCACCTTGGCATTGCCCAGGAGCTGGCGCCCCGCTGGGGCAAGTGAGATCAGCCGGGTGATCGCGCCACCCGGTGGCGTCAGAGGTTTTCCGGTGTCCTGATCCGCCAGTAGTCCACACCCTCACGAGCCGTTCGCATCGTTACTGGGTTCTTTGTGCAGTGTGGCAGGAGATCGGCATCGATGAACCGGTAGGGCAGATGCTCATCCCGACCGACCGGAATGCCCAGTCGCGCTGCCCGCACGAGGGCGGTCGGGCGGATGCCGCAGTCTTCCACGGTCAGTCTGCACGGATCGGGAGTGCGCCCCCACCAGTCGGGCACCTTCAGCCCGAGGCTGCGGCACAGCAGGGTCTGTCCGTTGCAGAGCCGGTGATCCGGACGCAGTGGCAACCGCGCGGTGCCTGGATTCAGCTGCTGCATCAGGCGACGACCCGCTGGCGGTGAAAGTGCGTCGAACCAGGGAAATCCGGCCTTGATCAGGACGGCATTGCCGGCGCCGCGGCAGCTGAAATTCAGGGAATCACCGCCGCGCGCGTAATACATGTAGATCGTGCCCGCTGGCATGAACAGCGGTTCGCGCGATGGCGTTCTTCCGAGGGATGCATGGCTGCCCCGTTCGCGACGGTAATAGGCCTCCGTTTCAATAATGCGCGCCGCCAGCCAGCGGCCCTGCACACGATGCCGGATGACCTTGCCGATCAGGGCGCGTGCAACCTGACAGGCGTCCCGATCGAAAAATCCGGGCGCCAGGAGGTTCCTCATTTCGATATAATCAGCGTTTGCCATCAATCAGAGGGTATTCGGCATGGCCGGTCCGGCAGCCGTCCGCTCCACCGTGGAGCAAGACGTCCAAGCTTACATGCAACGTCTGGGCGCGTCAGCGCGTGACGCGTCCGCCTGTCTGGCGCGAGCGGACAGCGGTGCGAAAAACCGTGCACTGCTGGCGATTGCCGAGCAGGTTCGTGCCCATACCGCGCAGATTCTGGCAGCCAACGGCGAGGATATGGCGGCGGCCCGCAAGAACGGACTGGATGCGGCCCTGCTCGATCGCCTGCAACTTTCAGAGCAAACCTGCGCGGCGATGATCGACGGTCTTCAGCAGGTCGCGGCGCTGCCGGACCCGGTGGGTGAAATCACCGACCTGCAACCGCGGCCCAGTGGCATTCAGGTGGGCCGCATGCGTGTGCCGCTCGGTGTGATCGGGATTATTTACGAGTCCCGCCCCAACGTGACGGTGGATGCTGCCAGTCTTTGCCTGAAATCCGGCAATGCGGCGATCCTGCGGGGCGGTTCAGAAGCGCGCGCCAGCAATCAGGCCATCGCCGCCTGCATCACCGCCGGGTTACAGTCTGCCGGGTTACCGGAGGCCGCAGTGCAGGTGGTGGAAACCACCGACCGCGCGGCCGTGGGCGCCCTGATCACCATGCCTGCGTTTGTCGATGTCATCGTGCCGCGTGGTGGCAAGGGCCTGATTGAGCGCATCTCAGCGGAAGCCAGGGTGCCGGTAATCAAGCATCTCGACGGCAATTGCCACCTGTTCATTGATCGGGACTGTGACGCCGAGATGGCGCTGGCGCTGGCCGTGAACGCGAAAACACAACGCTACGGGACCTGCAACACCATGGAGTCGCTACTGGTCGATGCGCCGGTGGCAGCGCAGATGCTGCCGGGACTTGCCGACGCGTTCCGGGCGGCCGGCGTGGAAATGCGTGGCTGCGAGAGAACCTGTGCCCTGGTCCGCGATGCGCAGCCGGCGAGCGAGGAAGACTGGGGCGCGGAGTATCTCGCACCGGTGCTCTCCATCCGGGTGGTGGATGGCCTGGAGGAGGCCATTGCACATATCAATCGCTATGGCTCGGGTCACACCGATGCCATTGTCACCAAAGACTATGCGCGGGCCCGACGTTTTCTGCGGGAAGTGGACTCCAGTTCGGTCATGGTGAATGCGTCCACCCGGTTTGCCGACGGTTTTGAGTATGGTCTGGGTGCTGAAATCGGTATTTCCACCGACAAGCTGCACGCGCGCGGGCCAGTGGGTTTGCACGGTCTGACCACGCAGAAGTTTGTGGTGCTGGGTGACGGCCAGGTTCGTGGCTGAGTGAAGGGGGCAGGGCCTGCCGCCCGGATCGGGTGGTTCGGCGGAACGTTTGATCCCGTTCACAACGGCCATGTCGCGATTGCCGCGGCGGCGGTCGGCGAACTCGGGCTGGATCTCCTGCATGTTGCGCCGTGCGGCTCTCCACCACACCGGCCAGCGGCGCAGGCGGCGGGTGCAATCCGTCTGGCCATGCTCCGGTGTGCGTTTGCGGGTCTGCCGGCGGTGCGCCTGGACGATCGGGAACTGCGACGCAGTGGTCCCAGCTATACGATGGCCAGTGTGCGCGAACTGGTGCAATTGCATGGTGTCGAGCGGATCTGGCTGGTGCTGGGCGAGGATGCCCTGATGGGCTTGCCCGACTGGCACGAGCCCCGGGCGTTGTTGCAAAGTGTGCACCTGGCTGTGGCGGAACGTGCAGCAGGTGCCGGTGACACTGCTGCTGACTCAGCCTGGCAGCGACTGGCCAGGCAGATGGGTGCACAGGTGCGCTGGCTCCGGGTGGATGCGCCGGATGTTTCCTCCACGCAGATTCGGCGATATCTGGCAGCGGGTTCGCCAGTAGACGAGCTTGTGGCGCCCGCGGTGCTGGCGTACATCCGGACCCATGGTTTATACGGGACAGATTCTATGCGGAAAAATCATTTATGAGCCCTGAGCATCTGCAAGAGGTTGCGCGTGGCGCACTCGAAGAACTCAAAGCAATCGATATCCGATCTCTGGATGTGCGTGAGCTGACCACGGTGACGGATTACATGTTGCTGGCAACCGGCACTTCCGGTCGTCATGTGCGCGCGCTTGCTGATGAAGTTGCGGAGCAGGTACGCACACAGGGTGGCCGGCCGCTGGGGACCGAGGGTCTCGACAGCGCGGAGTGGGTGCTGATTGATCTCGGTGATGTGCTGGTGCACATCATGCAGCGGGAAGCGCGTGAGTTCTATGATCTGGAAAAGCTCTGGGGCGAGTCTGCCCCGCAGGGTGGCGGCTAGGCAGCCGGATGGTCTGCATTCGCCTGTTGACCCTCAGCCAGCGTCAGCCGGGCTGGGTGGACGAGGGGTTTCGGGAATATCAGCGACGCCTTTCCGGCAGTGTGCGCCTGGAACTGGTCGAACTGCCATTGCCGAAACGAAGCGGGCAGGTCCGACCGGAATCCCTGCGACTGCAGGAGGCCGAAAAGCTTCGCAGGCAATTTGCGCCCACGGCATTGCAGGTTGCGCTGGACGCCGGTGGCAGGCGGCTCACGACCGAACAGCTTGCCCGCCAGGTGGGTGAGTGGTCTGAACTGGGCCAGGACGTGGATCTGCTGGTCGGCGGCCCGGACGGATTGGCCGAGGCGTTACGCCGGGAGGCGCAACAGGTCTGGTCGCTCTCTCCGCTGACATTTCCGCACGGCCTGGTTCGGGTGGTTGTTGCTGAGCAAATATACCGCGCCTGGAGCATCCTGCAGGGCCATCCCTACCACCGTGCCTGATCGGTTCGGGATTCAAACGTCAGCCTGATCCGGAACATGGCCTCGTCCTCCTGCCCGCCCTGTCCGTTCGATCAGTTTGTGTGTGAACGGCTTGTCGAAATGCTCTCCACAGGCGCGATACAGGCCGACGAGAAAGCTGTTCATGCCCCGGGTGGATACACGCATCATGATCATGGTTCGGCCATCGATATTCTCGCACTGGAATCCTGGCAGGTCGGTGTCAGCGAACAGCCTGCGCACTTCCACATGGAGGACACAATCATCCGTATCGGGGAAATCCCGTGCTGGGTGGTGTTTCCAGGCATAGACCGGGAAAACGGGTGCCAGTTTGGAAAACGCCCGGTGTCCGAGCGCTTCCTGCGCTGCCTCGGCACTGAGGCCGGTGTGCGGCAGAAAATGCTGGAAAGTCCGGAATCAATTCGCGTCCGGGTAGGCGCTCGGGCGGACAAACGGCCAGGTGGTTTCCAGCTGGTCCTTGATTTCCCCATGGAGTTCCGCGAATCGTTCAACGCCGGGCGCTTCGGTCAGGAAATCCCCAAAGTGACTGAATAGGATGCCTTTCACGCTCGTGACGCCGTGGTCCCGGCGGTACGGCGCATATCGGCGCCCGGACGATGGGCTTATAATGGGCGCCATTCCGGGGCAGTTCCAGTGCACCCGGCACCACCCGGCGGCTGGTGTCGCCGGGCTGCTTGTTACGCCGGGGCAACTGCCTGTCTCCCGGGATCATTCCCCAGTGAAGGAGGCCACTCGGTTCGATGGAAGAGTCCTTAGCGATCAAGGATCTTCATGCAGAGGGCCGGATCTACAACAGCCGGGCATTGCTCGCGCTCTTTTTTGTGGTGGTCGGTTGCAGCATTCTTGTCGCCCGCATGTTCTGGTTGCAGGTGTTGCACCACGACGCCTACGTGACCGAATCCGACCGCAACCGCCTGCAC
>JBFKXW010000105.1:0-8158 GCA_041637915.1 Pseudomonadales bacterium
CCGGATGGAACCCTGTATGAACCGCCACTGCGGGGCCTGAAACGTCTCAGTGTCCTGAGCCCACGGCGTGCCATCGCCCGCGTCATCATTGATCTCACCACGATCCCGGGCAGTGCCGGTGTGAACTACGGTACGCCGGCGGGGGATCCGGGGCTGTTCGGACCTGCCTCGCAGGTCTGGCGCGTGCACGAGGACTTTCCATCCATGCTCTGCGGCGGGGTGGCTTCCCTGTTGCTGCAGGCGATGCACCCACGGGCGCTGGCCGGTGTCTGGGATCACTCCAATTTTCGCGAGGACCTGCTCGGCAGGTTGCGTCGGACCACCCACTTCGTGGCGGCTACGACCTATGCGCCCGAGGCGGATGCACTGCGGATGATCGAACGGGTACGGCGGATACACCGGTCGGTACGGGGGCTGGCGCCGGATGGGCGGGCGTATGCAGCGGATGATCCCGACCTGCTCACCTGGGTGCACACCGCAGAGGTGTACAGTTTTCTGCGGGCCTACCGGCGGTTTCGTAATCCGGCGTTTTCGCGGGCAGACCAGGACGCTTACTACCGGGAAGTCAGCCGGGTCGCCCTGGAATTGGGTGCCAAGGAAGTCCCCCGTTCCGTTGCCGAGGTGCAGGCGTATTTCCAGGCCTGCCAGCCAGCGTTGGAGTGGGGCGAGCGGCAGGAGGAGATCCTGCGGATTCTGCGGCAGGCACCGGCACCACGTCGCGGGCTGGAGCCGGCGGTGAGACTGTTCATTCAGGGTGGGCTGGACCTGCTGCCGGCATGGGCGCAACAGCAGATGGGTGTGGGCAATCTCAGACAGTGGAGTGAGCCAGCCCGCCGAATGTTGCTGCACGTATCTGCAAAGCCGTTGCGTTGGGGTTTGCGCGGGACGCTGGCCGACTTCGCGCGGCGCCGTGTTGCCGCTGCTTCAGCTGGTCAGGGTGAGCAGGGCATAGGAAATACCGCCGACACAGGCGCAGGCCACGCCGCCACCGAGAATGAATAGCGATTCCTCGTCACGAATCCCCGGTCGCAGCAGTTCCTGAAACTCCACGGACGAAAGCTCCAGCAGACGGTCGAGGAAATTCTGTTCCACCGCCACCATGCGCTCGTGATTGAATACCGGGTCGTCGAAGGTGACCTTGGTGTTTTCTGCCATGCGCTGCACCAGCAGGTTGTCGAGCACATCGAATTCTTCGGCAGAGATATGCGCCTCGATGATGTCGCGCCGGCTTTCCAGCGCGTTGTGGACGACCGGCCGGAGCGCTGCGCGCACCAGCTGGCGGACTTCCTCTTCATGCTCACCGCTCATGATCGCATCCATGACATTCTGAATGCTGATCATGTCGCGTGCGAAGATGCGGCAGCCGACCAGGGAGGCCTCTTCCTGGCGGCGGGCGAACAGGGCCTGGATACGCAATGGTCCCACCTGTACCGGCTGCGCCGGGTTGAACAGCAGGAAGACCGCCAGTGCATTGATCAGGATGCCGCCCACGAATCCGGCAACCGGCAGTAACCACGGGTACGGCCAGAACTGCCAAAGCGCTGCCAGCAACAGGCCCAGTGGCGCGCCAAAATACAGGCCGGCGTTGATCGCGAACCGCAGTTCCTTGTCTCCCATCTGGCTAATCAGGGAAATCAGTTTGTCCGGCTGCTCCACCAGCAGGCGGCGCGTCAGCAGGTCAAGGTTGGCATAGCGACCGATGTTGCCGGTAATGCGGAATACAAAGCCCTGCACCGCTTTCGGCAGTTCCCGCTGCATCCGTACGATGATGTCCCGCTTGCAGGATTCATCCAGTGCGTCCCACAACTGTGGCTTGCACTCCAGCACCGTGTCCTCCACCAGTTCGGCGAGACGGGGCCGGATACTGTGCGCCACATGTTCCGCGATCCTTCTCGGGCCCATGACCTGAATGACTTCTTCCACGCTCGCCAGGCGGGTGGTCAGGCTGTGCGCGATCCGCGTCCCGACGGATTCAACATTGCGTGCCAGCAGACCCTGCCAGCCGAGAAAGGGCGGGATTCCGACGGGCTGCACGGGGTAGCGTGCCAGCCACATCAGCAGCCAGTTCGCCCCCCACAATCCGAGCGCGAACGTGACGGGGATCAGCCAGCTCATGCCGGCGTCGAAACCTCGGGACACAGCGCATGCACCTCGCGCTCGACCTCGGCCCGCGTTGGCATGGATTCCCGTCGTACCGTGAGGATCAGGCCGCGGCCGTGGATGATCTCGTCCGGGCGCGGATTGGGAATGACGTTGCGGTCTGCATCCACATAGGCGAGTGCAGTGCCGTACCCCTTGTGCATCAGCGCGGAAACCACCTGCGCCCAGTTGCAGCCCTCGATGTGCAGGTTGTAGCGGCGTGTCAGGCTGCCCTTGTGCGTGAGCAGGTCCTCCAGCACCGTTTCCACACCGGGCGCATCCATGGCCCGCACGGTCATCTCCGGGTAGGCCCGAATGGGCCGTATGATGGTGTGCGCGCCGTAGCGTTTGAAGCGCGCGCGGCTGCTGTCATCCACTGCCTCGACCAGGATGCGCGCGCCGGTATACAGCTCGCGCATGCGGTGCAGGATGTCGAAATTGAGACTGTCGGAGCGTATATCGTTCTCATCGTCTGCCAGCAACAGAACATGGCGTGCCTGCGTGATGTTCACAGCCTTGAGGTTCTCGATTTCGTGCGGTGAGCCGGTGAAATGTGTCGCGCCCAGGTCTCGCACGGAGGTCGGCAGGCCGTCCGGAAATCGGCTCGTCAGCACCTGCACCGGCGTGTTCTCGTATTGGGGATCGCCGCGGATCTCCAGTAGCAGTCGTTCGAGGACCATTTCGGCACCCACGCGCGGGGTATTGATGATGAGGATGTGATCGCGCATCTGCCACCTCCAGTGACCGGTGATCATTTTGTTGTGGCGCATCATGCGCGCCTCGAAGTTCAGGCTCGCCAGCCGGGCCAGCATGAAGATGCCCGCGAAATAGAGCAGCAGGATGGTCAGTGCCTTGCCGGCGGTGGTGGCGGGCGACAGATCCCCGTACCCCACGGTGGTGATCGTGGTGGCTGTCAGCCAGAAGGCGTCCATCGGGGAGAGTTCCTCCAGCACCGACATGGCCGTGACGTGCAGGAGGATGAGCAGTAACAGGCTCATGGCTACGTTGCGGATCTGACGTCGCAGGCCATCGGTGTTCAGCGAATACGCGGTTCTTCGCCAGGATTTGAACCATTCCAGCAGGATCGACAGCATGTCAGCCGCGTGCCCCGGCGCGGGGAAAGTTGACTGCCGCACTGGCAATGCCGAACTGCGCGAGCCAATAGGTCAGCAGAATCGCCTCCCGAGCACCGGCGAATGGGGTGAGAAACTTGTTGATGGCGATCATGCTGTCACTGGCCGCAAAGACGACGGCGCCCCACGCCGCGCAGTGTCGCTGCCAGGCCGGAACTCCTGCCGGAGGACGCACACAAAAACCGCTCCAGATCATCAGGGAGATCACCAGCACATAGAAAAAAACCGGGATGCGCATGGCGCCGAGGTTCGGCCACAGGACGGCCAGGAAGACGCCGACATACAGGGCAATCGGCAGATAGGGTTTCCAGGTACGCACGTGCTGGAGCGACAGGAACATCGGAATGTAGGCCAGGTGCGCCAACAGGAAGAAGCCCAGCCCGACCGCAAACCACGGGACGCCGCTTCCGGCGGTGATGTAGTTGCCCTCCAGCGTGAGATCGCCCACTGCAGAAAACAGCAGGCCGGTTGCTGCCAGCAGGCGTGGTCGACCGGTCGCGGCCCGAACGACCCACAGCGCCAGGAGGGCAGCCGGGACCCACTTGGTGAGCAGGCGCAGTGCGACCCAGTCCACCCACAAGCTGGTCAGGCAGAGCAACGCCGCGGCGCAGATGCCACCGGCGATGAGGCGGTTTGGATAGACCCAAACGAACGGGTTGTCCGGGGGGTTCATGGATGGCGAATCATCCTTCTCTCAGCCACCCACAAACTATAGTCGGCGCATGTGGTGCTGCGCAGCGAGGTGGAGGAAACCGCAACGGTGACCGGGCGGGTAACGCCTCCCACGGGTTCCTGCCCCTCCGCAGGGTCCAAGCCCCGCGTGCCGGATCCAGCGAATACAGGGTTACACAAAACAATGGCACAAATGCAATGTGACACTCATTGACGCTATCATGCCCTTAAGTTACATTAAACAATGTAACTCAAGTAGAGGGTGCATGACGATGCATCCGCGCGCCTCCTGCGCACGGTGAAGCGCCCCACTGATTCAGGACGAGGACACCATCATGATGATGCCCATCCGCCGCAACATGAAATTTTCACTGCCGAATGGCGTGGCACTCACCGAGTGGCATCCAGCCGGCTATCACGTCTCCATGTTCGTCAACACGCTCTCACTGGTGTTTCCGGTGGGCGAGCGGTTTTTCATCGATGCCGTCCGCGCCCACCGGGATCAGATTCAGGACCCGGTGCTGGCAGAAGCGGTCACGGCATTCATTGGTCAGGAGGCGATGCATGGGCGCGAGCACCAGGAACTCAATGACCTGCTGAAGGCGCAGGGGTATCCAGTCGAGGAGATCGAGCAGTTCACCTACAGGCTGCTGAAACGGGTCGAGAAACGCTTTATTGGAACCGCCGCATTTCGGGCGTCGGCACCCCTGGGCGGTACGATTGCGCTGGAGCATTTCACCGCGATTCTCGCCGATGCGGCGCTGCGCAATCCCGATGTGTTGGGGGGGGCGCACCCGGTCGTGCGGGATATGCTGCGTTGGCATGCCATGGAGGAGACCGAGCACAAGGCCGTTGCCTTTGACGTGTGGAAAGCGGTGTACGGCACCAATGCCCGCGAATATGTCCACCGCGCAAGCGGGCAGGTCATGGCAACTGTGACATTGTTCGGCGTGCTGGCCTGGGCCTATCCCAAAATGCTGCGTGCAAAACCCGCCCGGCGCGGACACCTGCGCGGCATGCTGCAACTGGCCAATTTCCTCCTCGGCAGACCCGGTATTTTCCGGCGCGTCTTCTTCGATTACCTCGATTACTACCGTCCTCATTTTCATCCATGGGATCAGGACAACCGGGACCTCCTGCGGGACATGGACGCTTTGGAGGGCAGCTATCTGGATCAGCCAGTGCCACCGTGCGCGGTGAGCACAGCGTCAGCACCCGTGCTGGCGGTTTAAGGGGGTATGTGTCGTGAATGCACCCTTGAAACGGCCTGGCCAGGCAGCCGTCGATTACGAAGTGGCGATTGTCGGGACCGGGTTTTCCGGGTTGGGCATGGCCATCCAGTTGAAGAAGTCCGGCGAACGGTCCTTCGTTGTGCTGGAGCAGGCCGGGGAGATCGGCGGAACCTGGCGTGACAATCACTACCCGGGCTGCGCCTGCGATGTGCAGTCCCACCTGTACTCGTATTCTTTCGAGCCGAACCCGGACTGGTCACGCATGTATGCGACACAGCCGGAAATTCTGGCGTACCTGCGCGAGTGTGCGCGCAAGTATCGAATCCGGCCGCACATTCGTTTCTCCTCGCCTGTGCGGTCCATGCGCTGGCAGGAAGCGGACGGGGTGTGGGTGATCCGCTACGGGGCGGGTGAAACCATGCGGGTGCGCAAAGTCGTTTCCGGTATCGGCGGGCTGTCCCGACCGGCTTATCCGAAGATCAAGGGGCTCGACTCATTCCGGGGCGCCGCGTTTCACTCTCAGCAATGGGACCATGCCTGTTCGCTCCGGGGCAAACGCGTCGCAGTGATCGGCACCGGTGCGTCGGCGATCCAGTTCGTACCGGCGATTGCGCCTGAGGTGGGGGAACTGAAACTGTTTCAGCGGAGCGCACCGTGGGTGTTGCCCAAACCCGATCGCGAAATCAGTCCCCGGGAGAAGTTGCTGTTCCGGTTGTTGCCGCAGGTGCAGCGCGCGTTTCGCAGTGCCATTTACTGCCAGTTGGAGGCCACGGCTGCCGGCTTCACGCTGAATCCGCGCATCATGAAGGTGGCGGAACGCTGGGGTCGTCAGCACATCCGCAGAACCATTCAGGATCCGGTACTGCGTGCGAAGGTCACGCCCGATTACACGCCTGGGTGCAAGCGCATTCTCCTTTCCAATGATTATTACCCGGCGCTGGCACGGGACAATGTATCGGTGATCATTGATGGCATCCGTGAGGTCCGGCCGCACGCCATTGTGACGGCGGATGGTGTCGAGCATGAGGTGGATGCCATCATCTACGGCACCGGCTTCCAGGCCACGGACCCGATTGGACCCCTGGAAATCCAGGGCCGGGATGGCCGGAATCTGCGCGAATACTTTCGCGAGCGGGGCACACAGGCCTACCTCGGTACCACCATTAGTGGCTTTCCCAACCTGTTTTTGTTGCTGGGCCCGAACACCGGGCTGGGTCACAACTCCATTGTGTACATGATCGAATCCCAGATCCGCCTGGTGCTGCAATTGTTCCGGCAAATGAATCAGGGGCATTTGAAGTCGATCGAACCACGCGCGGAGGTGCAGGCCGCCTATAACGAGGATGTGCAACGCCGCCTCGATGGCACGGTCTGGCAGCAGGGTGGCTGCCAGAGCTGGTACATGGATGAGCACGGTCGCAATGTCACGCTTTGGCCCGGTTTTACCTGGCAGTTTCGGCGCATGACGCAGCGGGTTGACCTGTCTGCCTACCGCATAGAGTACGTGCCGGATGTGGTGGGCGTAGAGCAGGGCGCGCTGGCTCCGGCCTGATGGATGTGCTGGTTGAGTCGGACCGGATTCCCTAAGATGGAGCACATTCCGGTAGCCAGTCTGTATCCATTGAATGAAGCCATTCCGTCCGTGGCCGCGGGAAAGCAGGCCGTTATGAAGGCCCCGGAGTACACCATGGACGAACGGGCCCGGGCCGTGGTCCTCACGGTTCGCAATGTGCGTTCGTACCAGGGCAAGGGCGAGATTCCGAATCCCGACGCATTGCGGGAGATCACCGGACAAATGTGGCGTCAGCGTCCGATCGTGGAGCAGGCGGTGCTACCCGAAGTTGCGCGGGCCATGGAAGAATCGTCGGGTCGATATTTTGGCGAGTTGATCGCCACCCACCTGGATCAGATGCGGGCGGACGGCAAGCGGGTGCAGTACCCATCGTACATGCGCAAGCGTGAAACGGATGACGAACCGCCCCGATCCTGAACCGAAACCCGTTGCCCATCACCAGCCGGGTAGACAGCCCGCAGGAGAAAACTGCCATGAAGGAATTTGAAGGGAAAGTTGCCGCCATCACCGGGGCCGGTTCCGGGATCGGTCGCTCACTGGCGCTGCAACTGGCACAGCAGGGATGTGCACTGGCCCTGAGTGACATCAACGAAGTCGGACTGGCTGAAACGGCCAATCAGGTGGCAGCGGAGAGCACGGTGCGTGTGACCAGCCAGCGCGTGAATGTGGCCGAACGGGATGAGGTGGAAGCCTGGGCCGCGCAGGTGGCAGCAGATCACGGCCGGGTGAATCTCATTTTCAATAATGCCGGCGTGGCGCTCGGTGCAACCATTGAGGGTGTTAGCTACGAGGATTTCGAGTGGATCATGGGGATCAACTTCTGGGGCGTCGTCTACGGTACGAAGGCTTTTCTGCCGTATCTGAAGGCTTCCGGCGATGGGCATGTGGTCAACATTTCCAGCGTCTTCGGACTGTTCAGCCAGCCGAGTCAGGGGACCTACAACGCCTCCAAGTTTGCGGTGCGCGGGTTCACGGAGGCGCTGCGTCAGGAACTGGAGTTCAGCAATGCACCGGTCAGTGCAACCTGCGTGCACCCCGGAGGGATCAAAACCAATATCGCCCGGGATGCGCGGTTCAGTAGTGATGTAAAGGAAGTGCTTGGGCAGGATGAGCGTCAGGGCAAGGCGATGATTGAAAAAATGTTCATCACCAGCGCGGACAAGGCGGCCGCGGAAATCCTGCGCGCCGTGCGGCGTAATCGCCGGCGGGTACTGGTCGGGCCGGATGCAAAGGTCATAGACGCTTTTGTTCGCCTCATGCCGACCGGTTATCAGCGCGTTGTGACCGGGATGATGAAGTTCGGTACCCGCTAGAAACCCAATCTCGGGTGGTTCCCGCGTGGGCGGAGCGCGTGGCGGGAGGGTTCGCGGGCGGCAGGCTGGCAACCGCGCCGTGCGGCGCTCCTACGC